>CALDQF010000416.1 GCA_937911845.1 uncultured Phycisphaera sp.
GTCCATCAAGGACGACATCAGTCTCCGATCAAGTTGGTCCCAAACCATCGCCCGACAGACCTACAAAGAACTGACCCCATTGATTCAGCAGGAGTATCTGGGGGGGCCAATCTTCATTGGCAATCAGCGGCTTGGCGTCTCAACGTTGTCCAATCTCGACCTTCGTATGGACTGGACTCCATATGAAGGCGGCTTGGTCTCCGGTTCCTGGTTCTACAAGGATCTGACTGATCCCATCGAGACCGTTCAACGCCGGCAGAATGGTTTTGGCTACACGACGGTCACGAATTACGACGAGGGTACGCTCAACGGGATTGAACTCGAGGTTCGCCAGAAGCTTGGTGAGATCAACGACGATTGGGCGGCTTTTTCGGTTGGCTTCAACGCCACGTTTATTGACTCGGTGGTCACCCTGCCGGCGGATGAGGCCGCCACGTTTAACTCTCCGGTCATTCAAGCGCCGATGAGTGAACGCCAGATGGCCAACGCTCCGGAATACCTTTTGAACCTTTTCCTGAATTACGACAACGAGCAGACCGGTTCACGATTTGGCGTGTATTACACACGTCAGGGCACCAGTCTGGTTGCCGGGGCGACCGTCGAAAACGACAACTACATCCCCAACATCTTCAGCGTGCCTTATGACACGCTTAACGTCACGTTCTCCCAGCGTCTCGGCCGCTACCTCACGCTGAGTCTGGGCGCTCGAAACTTGTTGAATCCGCTGATCAAAGAGGTGTACCGCTCTGAGTACATCGACCAGCAAAACATCATCGCCAATGCCTATTCCAAGGGCATCGACTTTTCATTAAGCCTCTCGACCAAAATCGAGTTTTGAATCTGCAGGATTGATTTATGCAACCACCTCGATTACCTCAAACCCGAGTCTTGCGCCTGCTCTTCCCAATGTCGCTGTTGCTGATGGCCTTCGGTGCCTCCGCCACCTTGGTTCCCGAGGAAGACGGAGCCAATCTCGAGGACACCCGAAGCATGATTGCCGAGTGGGTTGAGACCCGAAGGGTGTATTCAGAAGAGATGGCCAATTGGAAAATTGGCCGTGAAATGCTGTTGCAACGTGCGGAGGTCTACCAGCGTGATATCGCGGACCTCAAGGCACGAACCGCTGAGACCTCAGCCAGCATTACTGAAGCGGACACCCGAAGAACCGAACTTGAAACCGAACGTGATGCCCTCAAGGCCGCCTCGGTTTCCTTGGTTGATTCCATTGCCGCCCTCGAGTCAAGGACCCTACGCCTTCTGGATCGCATTCCTCCCGTCTTGTCTGATCGTCTTCGACCTCTTTCGGCGCGCATTCCTGAACCTGGATTGGACACCAAAGTGGGTTTGGGCGAACGGTTCCAGAACGTCGTGGGACTCCTGAACGAATTGAACAAAGCCAATCGTGCCATCACCACCGCGACCGAGCGGCGAGACTTTGAAAGCGGAGCCTCGGCCGAGGTCACCGTGGTCTACGTCGGTCTGGGCCAGGCCTATTTCGCCGCCGAGCGGGGGGCGGTCGCGGGTACAGGAACCGCAGGTCCTGACGGGTGGGCGTGGTCTGAAGCTCCTTCGGAAGCCGATGCCATTCGCCGCGTTATTGCCATCTTGCAGAACACCGAGCCCGCGGCGTACGTCGGGCTCCCTATTCGTATCGACTAAGAAGGATCAGACTGATGCATTGCAACTTTGCTTCGCTCCTCGTGGCTGCCTTCTTGGCACTTCCCTCCATCGCTCAATCCGATGAGGTCAGCTTCGATTCTGCTTCAGCCGACATCCAAAACCAATTGGATGTGGCGATTGCCGAGTTGGCCGAACTTCGTGACCGGATTGCTTCCGAGACTATTCCTATGAGTCGGGAACTGTCGGCCTTGGAAGCTGAACTTCAGGAGGTTCGGTCCGAATACGACAGCACCGTCCGGGTTCTCGATGGCCGAACTCTTGATCTCACGAATCTCGCAGGTGATATCAAAAGTCGAAATGATGAAGCCAGCTATCTCAACAACCTGCTCAGCGAGTTCATCCGGAACTTTGAGCCCCGGCTTCATATCGCCGAGGTGCAACGTTATGGCGACCGCATTGAAGCGGCACGAATCGCTCCTGAAAGTTCCAATTTGTCGCCGGCTGAAGTGTACGCCGAGCAAATCAAAATTCTTGATTTGGCCCTTGAGCGGCTGGAAGACTCTTTTGGGGGTACTCGATTTGGCGGTACTGCCGTCGATGATGATGGCTCTGTCTTGGCCGGTCAATTTGTCTTGATTGGCCCCGCGGGAGTTTTCTTGGCGGATGACGGTCGAACGGGTGCATCGCATCCTGACCCACGGGCAAACTCGCTCGAACCTTCCATGCTTTCCTTCATCAATCCCGCCGATGCCGAAGCCGCCCAGGCCCTCGTGCAGGATGGTGCAGGCACCTTCCCTCTGGATCCGACGCTCCTGAATGCCAGGAAGATCGAGGAAACAGAAGAGACCTTCTTGGAACACGTCCAAAAAGGCGGGCCAGTGATGTATCCCATCGCCGGCATGTTCGTTGCCGCGATGCTGGTCTCGATTCTGAAATACTTCTCGATGCTGTTCACCCCAGGGGCCAGCAAGCGCCGGATCAAACGACTGGGGGCCGCGGTCTTGGCGAACGATTCGGAAACCGCATTGGCCGAGGCTCGTCGCATCGGCGGTCCCACTGGTCGAATGCTTGCGGATGGCATTGAGCACATGGACCATCCGAAGGAACTCGTTGAAGAGATCATGTACGAGTCGGTTTTGGAGACCAAATTGAAGCTGCAACGACTGCTGCCTCTGGTCGCCATCATTGCCGCTGCGGCGCCGCTCATGGGGCTGTTGGGCACGGTGACCGGCATCATCAACACCTTCAAGATGATTACGGTCTTTGGTACCGGTGATCCCAAGACCCTTTCGGGTGGTATCTCTGAAGCCTTGATCACCACCAAGTTCGGTCTTGTGGTGGCCATTCCGTCGCTGATTGTTCATGCGTTCCTGAGCCGAACCGCGAAAGGAAAGATCGATGGCATGGAGCAAGCGGCCATTTCTTTCACCAACGTGCTGGCCATCCTCCAAGGCAAGCCCACTGAGGAAGCGGTCGATCAG
>CALDQF010000417.1 GCA_937911845.1 uncultured Phycisphaera sp.
CCAAAGCCTTCGGTAATGACCACGGTCAAGCCGATTCGCTCTGAACCGGTGATGGCCACTCCGAGGTCATATCCCAGCATGGCTTTCAAGTCAGCGTCATCCACCCCGCCGGCCACAATGCCCGCCACACCAACTTCGATCGCGCGCTGCACTGCGGCGTGTGAAACGCGAGCCCCGCCCACCACGATGGCACCCCGCATGTTGTCGGAGATGTGTGAAGGCTCGAGCGCTTCCTCGTGCGAAGACGTGGCCATGCAGATGGGGCCGAAGGCTTCACCACCGATTCCAAAGATGCCTTGGATCAGGGACACTTGGTTCTCAATGACCACCCCTTCACCATCGAGCACTTCCACAACTTTTCCGGGCAAGTAAGCCAAGACTTCGACCGGTGTGGAGGGGCCACGCAAGATCAACTGGCCGGTGGTGTCCGAAATGCTCTCGACGACACCCGAGTGGTCGCTGAGCACTTTCGACTTCATCAAGCCAAAAATGCCTTTGGTTTCTGCGAGGACATCACCCTTCTTGATCTGCATGCCCTGTTCGACTTGCAGGAGCGACCGGACGTCACCTGGAGGCACCGACAAGCGGTTGGCCATATTGATCGGCATGATGTCACCAGGCAATTCGGCTCGAGCGACCACGTCTTGGGCCCCAACGGTGGTGTTGGCTTGCACCATCACTTCGCCCCGCAAGGGAAGCACGCGGCGCTGCTTGAGCAACGTGTCGGTGGTGACTTTGAGTCCAGGGGTGTAGGCCTGTCCCATTACGCATCTCCTTCATCGATGATGTTCAGTTCGCGGTACCAACCTTCAACCACGTCTCGAGCCTCGTCCCGAGATTCAGGCAGCGCGATCGGTCGACCACGGGCATCCAAAATCAAGCCCACGCTTCCGCCCGTGACTTCGTGGGCCACAGGGTTCCCCGGACCCGCACCAAGATCGATGCCCCGAGCCGGCTTCACGGTCACGGTGGCGGTTTCGCCGGCCGTCAATTCGACCAACTTGAGTTGACCGCCCAACAACTCGCCTTCGGCATTCTGGCTACCACGCATTTCCCAGCTGAATGCTGGCTTGCCCCACTTTACATCGCCAGCCGCCGCCACACAGGTGCCCAGCACCACCAAGCAGTCTCGGGTGAAGACCTGTTCGGAGGCTTCCGCGTGCACACTGGCCAGAACACCAAGGTGCGGCATCATGAAAATCGAGTCTTTGGCCAACGTGGTGAAGCCCTCGGGCTCAAACGCATCCACGAGCATCAACGCGGTCTGCGACATCCGGGGAGCGTGAGAAAGCACACCACCAGAAGCCACCAACAAGTCAAGCTTCATGGCATCCACAATGGTGGCGCCGCTGGTCTTCTGGCTGAAGGTGTCACCGACGGTGCGTTGCTGTTGCACACCCTTCAGAGTGGTCGCAAACTCTTTGTGCTGCACATAGGCAAGACGCAATGCTTCGCGGGCCACCGCTTGTTCAAAAACCAAAGCTTCCCGGCTCTGCGGGATGGTGGTGGGCCGAATCATCTTGTTCTTGACCCGATTGCGGAGTTCCCGATCGTCCATACCCTCCAAATGCACCCAGCGCAGTACGTTGTCGAGCCCGGCCTCGGCCACCACGTTCGAGATGGAATAGCTCATCCCCAGGTTGGCCGAGACGGTTCGGTTGAACACACCATCAAAGACACTGAAGACGTCGGTGGTGGCCCCGCCGATGTCGACCGCCAGAGCATTCTTCCCCTGACGTTCGGCGATGGTGGTCAAAATGTTGCCGACCGCCCCTGGAGTCGGCATGATCGGCGCACTGGTCCAGCCCATCAGCTTGTCATAACCCGGAGCCTGGGCCATCACATGCTCCAAGAACATGTCGTGGATAGCGTCTCGGGCCGGCCCAAGATTTTCCTCTTCCAAAGTAGGGCGAAGATTATCAACGCATTGCAGGTCAATCGACTCATCGAAAGCGTTGTCGACTGCACCGCGGGCATGTTTGTTCCCCGCAAAAATCACCGGCATCACGAACTTGCTGCCGAAGCGGGGCTGAGGCCGAGCTGGTGCGATGCGTTCAGCGATCTCGGTGACTTTCTTTTCGTCACCACCATCCGTTCCTCCCGAGAGAAGAATCATGTCGGGACGCAACTCGCGAATGCGCTGAATCTGCTCGTGTGGCTTACGACCGTCGTTGGCGGCAATGGTGTCCATCACAATGGCCCCCGCCCCCAGAGCGGCCCGCTTGGCGCTCTCGGCGGTCATTTGTTTGACCACACCACCCACCATCATCTGCAATCCCCCACCCGCAGAACTCGTGGAGATGTAAATGTCGCAACCGACGGGGTTGCCGTCGGCATCGGTACCCGCGGGTTGGATGATGCGTCCGTCTTCGTCGACCAACTTTCGGCCCGCTACTTCACCGATTTCGGTGACCGCGTTGATCACGCCGATGGTGACATCCGCAAAAGGTTCTTCGACAGTGGTGGGCGCTTCCCCCCGTTGGGTCTGACGGAACGTGCCGTCAGGCTGCCGCTCGATGAACACACTCTTGGTGGTGGTCGAACCGCAATCGGTAGCAAGAATCACGTTGATCGAGTTTGGATCGATGGTCATGCTTTGTTCTCTGGCTCGGCCCGCTGTGCAGCGTCAATCGCTTCGATGCGGGCGGTTATGAAATCAATGCTTCCGCGATGCTCTAAGAACGCCGCGAGATGTCGGACTTGTTCAGCGGTCATGGCTCGCAGCACCGTGCCGAGCACCGGATCTGCAAAGTGCAGCCCTTGGGCCACGGTCCAATTCAATGGCTTGGACGACTCAAGCATCAAGAGGATCGGCGAGGTCATGCCGCGCCTGGCCACCCAACGGGCAAAGGCGTCCACGGCCGCCGACTGTTCGGGTGTGGGTTCCGCCTTTTCACCATGAACGGCGAATGCATGTCGAAACTTGGCCCCGAAGTTCATGACTGAGGCTCCCAATGGTTTGCCAAGATCGATCCCACTCTGGGGGTCGCCATGTCTTCGTAGACCGGCATGATTCGAGCCTTGGAAAACCGGTGGGTCTTGGTCGGCACGACCAGCCAAACACCGGGACGATCCAACACGATCTGATCCACGGCATCCCAACGAATACTGCGTGGGGCAAAGGTTGCGTGGGTCGCGGTGATCCCTTGGGCGGTGGCTTCAAACCGTGTGGGGAAGAAATAGCGGCCATTTACCAGAAGCGGCACCAGCACCACCAGTGGCGCGATCCAAGGAGACTCCTCCCAAAGGGCGTACGCCACCAACAACAGCACCCCAAGGATCAAAACACCCAATGCCGGTCGTTGCCGCAACGGCCATCCCGCCCAGCGGGTGATCTCGTCTTGAGACGTCGTCAGGCTGGTGGAGACCGCGTTCATGAACCAAGAAGAGTAGCGGATTCAACGGCTTCTCCCTAGAGATCGAAGCCCAGATCGAGGTTCTGAACCGAATGCGTCAGGGCCCCGACACTGATGCGATCCACTCCAGATTGGGCAACGGCTTGGATAGTGGCCTCCGAGATCCCCCCTGAGGCCTCCAATTCCACACTGGGCCGCCGATCATCGCGTCGCCGAACCGCCTCGACCATCATTTCAGGTGGCATGTTGTCCAGCAAAATGATGTCCACGACCCCCGCGGCAAAGGACAACACCGTGTCCAGCTGTTCCAAGGTGTCCACTTCAACCTCAACAAATCGAATCTCCGCCATCGCTCGGGCTGCTCGGCAGGCGGCTTCCAGATCGGTCCCCAACGATCGCATGGTGGCGAGATGGTTGTCTTTGAAAAGAGCAGCATCAAACAACCCAAATCGATGCAATCGTCCTCCACCACAATGCACGGCGTACTTCTGCAGCCCACGCAAACCAGGCAAGGTCTTTCGGGTTTCGCAGATGGCGGCCTGGGTGCCAGCGACCAAGTCAACCAGCCGCCGCGTGGCGGTCGCAATGCCCGAGAGGTGCCCCAGCAGATTCAACATGGTCCGCTCCACCGTGAGGAGATCGGCATGACGGCCCTCCAATGTGGCCACGACCGCTCCTGCCTCGACCCGGTCACCGTCGACGGCGGCCAAATCCACCTCGGCCTCCATGCCAAACCCGGCCAAAACCTCCTCCAGGAGGCTCAAACCGCAGATTACTCCGGGGACCCGGGCTCCGATCTGGATCTTGACCCGTTGCTCAGAGGGCACCGAGGCTTCAGAGGTGACATCGCAGCCATCGCCAAGATCTTCGACACGAGCCACTTGGATCAAACTCGAACGAACCGTGCGTGGAGCGAGTGCGTCGAGCATTTTTTGGTTTGAAATCGACTGTGATCCGTTCACACCTGCACGCTCCTCAACCTAGCATCGCAAATCATGGACACATCTACACCTTTGCACCCGATTGAAGCATCCGCACTGCATGCACGCCGTGAGCGTGTGTTCTTGGTGCTGGCTGGGCTATTTCTGGGTTCACTCACCATGTTGAATATCCTGGGCATTTCACGCTTCGTAAAATTGTTCACTCTGGGGCCCGAAGAGGCTCCTTGGGTCTTTGCCGTCGCCGTGGGCGTCATTCCCTATCCGGTGACATTTCTGTGTACGGACTTTATCAGTGAGTTCTACGGCCGCGCTCGCGCAAACGCCGTGGTTTGGATGGGATTGGCACTCAATATTTTTGTGGTCGGCGTGCTGTGGATCGGTGGGGCCCTGCCCGGATATGAAGCCCTTGATGGCGATGGTGCCATCGCCAAAGATGCCGCCGGTCGACTTCCAATCTTTTTTGAAGTGCGGGCCCTCGCTTTTGGTGCGGTGGTGGCTTCCATGCTGGCGTATTTGGCCGCACAGTTGTGTGATGTGCACGTGTTCCATTTCTGGAAACGGGTGACGCAAGGGAAGCACCTCTGGCTCCGGAACAACGGTTCCACTCTGGTCAGCCAAGTGGTGGATACCGGTACGGTCATTCTGGTGACCTACTGGATTGGTGGACTGGCGGGTGTGATTGATGAATCAAGACCGGTCTCCGGTCAGCTCCTGCTGCTGATGGCCACTGGCTACCTCTTCAAATTCAGCTTCGCATTGATCGATACCATCCCGTTTTATTTGGGTTCCAGATGGCTCAGACGCTATTTGCGATATGACCCCATCACCGAAAAGAATTTGACCGAGGACGAAGCATGTCAATCTTCAGCCGCATTCTCGATGGATCCATCCCCTGCCACCGAGTCTACGAAGACGAACTAACACTCGCGTTCTTGGACATCAACCCCTTGGCTCCTGGGCACACCTTGGTGATTCCCAAAGAAGTCCAAGCAACCATTATGGATTTAAGTGAAGAGTCAGCCGCAGGAATCGGCCGGGTGCTTCCCCGCATCACGCGCGCCGCGTGTGCCGCGGCCGGAGTTCAAGAATGCAACATCATTCAAAACAATGGTGCTGGTGCGGGACAAGAAGTCATGCATGTCCATTTTCATGTCATTCCAAAGTCTTCTGAATTTGGTTTACGAAAACAATGGACGCCGCGCCCACTGCACGAGCCCGAGGCAGAAGAAATCCTTCGCATCATGCAAGCATCCGTCGGACAGGAATAATCCCAGCATCGATAACAAAAAAGGCGGCCTCTTTGAGGCCGCCTTTTTGATTTGGGTCAAAGATCCCCCTACTGGATCAGCCCTGCTTTTCAGCGATCACCGCCTGCCCTGCCGCCAAACGAGCCACGGGTACGCGGAACGGAGAGCAGGACACGTAGTCCAAGCCGACGGCATGGCAGAAGAAGATGGATGGTGCATCACCACCGTGCTCTCCGCAGATGCCCAACTTGAGATCACTTCGAGTGGAGCGGCCCTTCACACAGGCGGTCTCGACCAATTGGCCGACCCCAGTCGTGTCGAGGGAGGCAAACGGGTCCACGGGCAAAACGCCTTGATCCAAGTAGTCCGGCAAGAAGGTGCCGATGTCATCACGGCTGTAGCCGAAGGCCATTTGCGTGAGGTCATTGGTTCCGAAGGAGAAGAAGTCTGCACACTCGGCCACTTCATCGGCGGTCAAAGCGGCACGAGGAATCTCAATCATGGTGCCGATCAAGATGTCGAGCTTGCCCGAGAACTTCTTGGCCTTCTTGGTGGCGGCGATGACGCCTTCGGCCCGCTCGCGGAGCATGGCCAATTCCTTCTTGGTACCCACAAGCGGAATCATGATCTCAGGCTTGGCCTTGATCTTCTTCTTGGCACAAGTAATGGCAGCTTCCACGATCGCTTGCACCTGCATCTCGAGGATTTCGGGATAGGTGATCGAAAGACGACAGCCGCGGTGACCGAGCATCGGGTTCATTTCGTGGAGTGATTCCACTCGCGCCTTCAGCTTGGCTGGCGTCACGCCCATCTCCTTGGCCACCGCCTTCATGGCCGAAGCATCGTGCGGGAGGAACTCGTGCAAAGGTGGGTCCAACAAACG
>CALDQF010000418.1 GCA_937911845.1 uncultured Phycisphaera sp.
AGTTGATTTGGACGGTGATCCATACGATCCGCCAAGCCAACCCGTTCAAGGGCTCGGACCGCTCGGGCACGCCGGTCACCCGGTTGCTTGGCGTACAGCAGGGGGAGTTCAACGTTGGCCAAGGCGGGGGTACGCGGAAGCAGTTCAAATGACTGGAACACGAAGCCAATTTTTTCGTTGCGAACTCCGGCCAACTCTTTTTCGTCCATGCCGGAAACGAACTTGCCGTCAAGTTCGTAGGTCCCGGAAGTGGGACGGTCCAGACATCCCAATATGTTCATGAGCGTGCTTTTTCCAGATCCGGAAGAGCCCATGATGGCCACCATCTCGCCGCGTTCGATGGACAAATCCACACCAGCCAACGCGCGGATGGTCTCGACGCCGACGGTAAATTCGCGGCGGAGGTTGGTGACGCGAATGATCACCAGCGGCGTCCTCGCCGGCCGGGAGGACCTGAACGTGTTGCGGCTTGGGATGTGGGGCTTCCGAGGGCTTCGGTTGAAATCACAACCTCATCGCCATCCTTCAAGGTTTCCAAAAGCTTGTACGGCCCAATGATGACTCGAGCCCCGGGGACGAGGCCAGACTCCACGATGCGGTGCGTGAGATCCGAGGGGCCTGGTCGTACCGCAACGGCCTTGGCAAAACCGTTTTGCTCCACAAAGACCACGGGACACCGTTTCTTCTTCTCATCGACTTCAGGGGCGTCGTGGAGGGCTTCGGGTAATTCGTCCAGTGGTTTGGTGAGCACCGCCTGATACGGCACCTTGACGCCTCGGTGGGCGGCAATCTCAATTTCTGTGTTGGACATCAAGCCGGAACGCAGACGTCGGCCTTGCAGCTCCAGTTCGATTTCCGTCAAGAAGATGTTGTTGCCATCGTCGGCCCGGGTTCTTTCTAGAGCCACTTGAATCACGGTGCCAACAAAATCTTCATCTTCATATGCGTTCACAAAGACTTTCGCTGGCTTTTCTTCACTGACCTTCGAGACGTCACTTTCCGGAACCTCGGCTTTCATCAACATGCGATTCAGGTCGGCCACTTTGAGCAGAACGGTGCCAGGATGGTTGACAGAGCCGGTGACGACTTCACCAGGTTCGACCGCCACCATGATGATTGTGCCATCTAAAGGGGCAGTCACACGTGTGTTATCGATCGAGGCCTCCAATCGAACTACATCGGCATCCGCACTGACCAAATTGGTCTCCGCACTCGAAACCGCAATGAGGGCCGTATCGACCGAAGTTTTGGCGTTGGCGAAATTGCTCTCAGCTTGTTCGAGCTCGCGTTCACTGACATCGCCAGATTCGAAGAGGGCTCGAACCCGTTCAACTTCGCGCTGGGAAAACTCCAAATCCCGTCGGCGTGCTTCAAGGCCCGTTTCTTCACGGTTCAATCCGTATTGCGTACCTTCCCGACGTGCTTGAGCAGCCTTCAGGTCGGCTTGCAACTCTCGGTCATCCAAGCGAAGCAACAGTTGCCCTTCGGTCACGGCATCCCCTTCGTCGATGAGGACTTCGATGACCTTGGCGGAGACCTCTGCAGAGAGGGCCACTTGGAGAACCGGTTCGATCCAGCCTGGAGCCGAGACCGACTCCACCAGATCACCTTCCTCGGCAACTTCCACCCGCACCTCGGTGGCGTTGTTGGTGCTGCCTAAAGCGGAAATCCCGAGTTGTTCCCCAAAGAACAGAGCGCCGAGACTGGATAGAACGACCAAAATGATGGCAATGATGGCTAGACGCATGAGAATCACCTCCGCAAAAGATCAATCGTACGTCAATGAAGGTCTGTTGGATCAGTTCATTGCCTTCTTCGCGCGGTAGAATCCCAGCCCCACATCAGGAGCACCACATGAAGGTTCATGAGCATCAAGCCCGCGACATTCTTTCCGCATCCGGTGTCCCCGTGCCCGAGGGTGCGGTCGCCAGAACTGTCGAAGAGGCGGTTTCGGCAGCACAAGCGGTCTTTGCGGCTGGAGGGCAATTGGTCGTGATCAAAGCCCAGGTGCATGCCGGAGGCCGCGGTAAGGCCGGATTCGTCAAGTTGGTGAAGACCCAAGATGAGGCTCAAGAAGCCGCGAACTTCATGCTGAGCAATCGTATGGTGTCTCCCCAAACTGGGGCGGAAGGGCTTGAGGTCAAGAAGCTGCTGGTGGCCGAAGCCGTTGACATCGCCAAGGAGTATTACTTGGCAGTGACCCACGATCGTGCTCGGCGTTGTGAAGTGCTCATCGCTTCTGCCGAAGGTGGTGTGGAAATCGAGCAAGTCGCCGAAGAAAATCCCGATGCCATCTTGAAGCATCCCATCGACCCATTGCGCGGCTTGGAAGGCCACGAAGCACGAACCTTGGCATTCAAACTTGGGTTCCAAGGAAAACAGGTCAACCAGGCCGCGGCAATCATGTCGAGGTTGGTGAAGTGCTTCCGTGAGCGGGATTGCAGCTTGGCTGAAATCAACCCCTTGGTGGTCACCCCTCCCTGCCAAAATCACCCTGATGGCCAGGTGCTCGCCATCGATGCCAAGTTCAACTTCGACGACAATGCGCTCTTCCGCCAAAAGGCGATCGCGGCCATGTTTGATCCCACCGAAGAAGATCCGGCGGAAATCCGGGCCAGCGAATTTGGTCTGTCCTACGTGAGTTTGGACGGCAACATCGGGTGTCTCGTCAATGGCGCCGGTTTGGCCATGGGCACCATGGACATTATTGCTCTTCACGGCGGCATGCCCGCCAACTTCTTGGATGTCGGAGGGAGCGCGACCGAGGAGGCCGTGGCTGAAGCCTTCCGCATCATCCTTTCGGATGAAAAAGTGCAGGGCGTGCTGGTCAACATCTTCGGCGGCATTATGCAGTGCGATAAAATTGCCCGGGCCATTGTGGCGGCGGCCGGAGAAGTCGGCTTCAGTGTGCCGTTGGTTGTCCGACTCGAAGGGACCAACGTAGGGGCTGCTCGCGAAGTTCTCGAGGCGGCTAAGGCTGATATTCCGAACATGCAAGTGGCGACTGATCTGGAAGATGCCGCCGCTAAGGTGTGCGTGGCGGTCGGGTAAGCGGTGCTCGTCCTTCTCGATATTGATGGAACGCTCTTGCGGACGCATGGTCTGGGGTTGCAGGCCATGGCCGCGGCAGGGGCGGAGGTTTTTGGACGGTCCTTCCCCACCGAGAAGGTCGACACCTCGGGACGGCTGGACCATTTGATCTTCCGCGAAGTGTGTGCCGTCGCAGGATTCCCTGATGACGATGCTCACATGGCCCGGTTTCGAACCACGTACGTCCGTGAAATGCACGCCCGACTCAAAGCCGAACCGGGGCGGCTGGTCACCATGCCTGGCACGCTGGCCCTGGTCGACTTGCTGCATGAAAACCCAAATGTTGAGGTTGGTGTGTTGACGGGCAACTGGGAAGAAACCGGCGTAGCGAAAATGGAGCAAGCTGGATTCGACACCAGTCGAATTTCGGTTCGCAGCTGGGGAGATTCAGGATTGCATCGCCGTGATCTTGTTGCCCATGCCATGAAGCAGGCCCAAGTCAAGCGTCCCGATCTCGTGCCATCTCAAGTGGTCATCCTTGGGGATACTCCGAAGGATATTGATTGCGCGCACCACCACGGCTGCCGTTGTCTCGCCACGGCCACGGGTGCTTTTTCAGTTGAAGAGTTGTCGGACGCCGACTTGGTGTTTGCTGATCTCGCTGAATCCGAGACCGTGTATTCGTCGATTCTTCGGTTGGCAAGCATGTGAGGTATCCCGCTCCAGACCGCATTCGTGGCTTGGCGTTGCTGGGCATTTTGGTGGTCAATCTCGGATTCATGGTGGGACCGATCGGGCTGGTGCTTGAGCCACCAAGTGGTCATTCTGTTTTTTCCGAGCGGGCAGGCTGGTGGCTGCTTCGACTGGCATTTGAGAGCAAATTCATGGCTTTGTTTGCGTTGTTGTTTGGCGCGTCAGTCATGTTGGCCGGCGGCGATCAAAAGCGTCACGAAGCCCGAATGCTCAGGCTGTTCCCTATTGGTTTGGTGCATGGTCTGCTGCTTTTTTTTGGTGACATTTTGCATGCCTATGCGGTCTGGGGGTTTCCCTTGGCTCGGCTACGCAGGGTGCAAGGGAAGTGGCTGTTGCTCTTTGGCGGCATCGCATTCTGTTGGTACCTCGGGGTGACTGCGGCCGTGCATAGTTTCGAAGTGAAGGAATCTGACGTTCCGAATTTCGGCCCATCGTGGTTGCGTTTGGCGATGGCCTCCGCCGAGCCGGGTGATCCTGCATTCATTGCCCTTGAGACCGAGGTGGTTCAGGCGGGACCATCGGTTGATTCGACCTTGTATCGAATGGTGGTGTTCACTTACGTTGGCATCAAAGGGGTTTTTCAAACCGGTTGGCGCGTGTTCGCTTTGTTCCTTCTTGGCTTGTGGTTGACCCGACGAGGGTTGTGGGACACACCCAATCGATTCCGAATTTTTTGTTGGGGCATTCCGGTTGGTTTGCTGCTTGAGACCGTGGCGATCTATGGCATGAGTTTGGAGAAGCCCTATGGCATTGCGACAACGCTGGCCCATGAGTTGGGATCGGTCCTCTTGGCGCTGGGACTTTTTGTGGGTTTGGCCCACTGGCGGGGGGAAGGCGGCCGGTTGA
>CALDQF010000419.1 GCA_937911845.1 uncultured Phycisphaera sp.
CTCTTCAGAGACGAGGAAGTTCAGTGGGACAACGCGACGGCCGGTTCTCCAAATACCGAGCATGGCCAATGGCGCAAGGCCGGACGTCGGAAGCATGAAGGCGGTTGCAGATGAACAACCCTGTGTGTCGAGGTGCTTCGCCAGTGAAGCACTTCCTGCAAGCAACTCGATGTTTTTCCAAGACCGCTGATCGTCGGTCAAGGCACAGTGAAGAGGACGTTGTCGCAGTCTCTTAAGCAATTGTGAAGCAATCAGCAACTTGAAGGCTCCGTAAGCGGACAGGGCGGGATTCGAACCCGCGGTAGGGGCTAATTCCCCTACGTCGGTTTAGCAAACCGGTGCATTCAGCCTCTCTGCCACCTGTCCGTGGTTTGATCATCTTACCTGAAGAATCAGAAGAGGAAAGGGCTCGAAAAAACTTCGATCCAGGTATGAAGACCGGCCGCATCAAGCGGCCGGTCAAGAGAATCGGGGATGTGATCAGGCAGGGGCGAACCCCGCCACAAGATCAAATCTTGTCGTTCAAGGTCTTCAAAGCGCGAACTTTGACGGCCTTGGAAGCAGGCTTGGCCTTGAACATCATTTCTTCGCCAGTGAAGGGGTTGGTGCCCTTGCGAGCCTTGGTCGCAGGCTTCTTCTTGACAGTGAGCTTCATGCCCATGAATTTGACGTCGGTGCCCTTTTTGAGGTCGGCAACGGTGAGGGCTTCGAGGGCCTCGAAGACCGTATTGACTTCTTTGCGGGTCATCCCAGTCGCATCAACAATGCTGTTGGTGATTTGGCTCTTGGTACGAACGGTTGCTGAACCAGGGATGCGTTTCACATTGGAAGCAGCGGCCTTCTTGGGAGCGGCCTTCTTGGTGGTTTTGCGAGCAGTTGTTTTCTTGGCAGCTTTTTTTGCTGTCTTTTTGCGGGTAGCCATCGTGGCGAATCCTTTCTAAGTCGGAGACAGGAGGGCGATGGGTGATCGATCCGTCGATCAGCTCTCCGTTGGTGGGAAAAAATACCGGCGAATTCGGCCTCTCGGCAAGTCGATTTCGGGAAAAACCCTAGAAAAATCGGCTTTTTATGGGAAACAGTGTCTGAGAAGGAAGCCCCACATTCGGCGTGACCCGTCCCGGGGCAGTCCGTGACCAGCCTTGGGATAAATCATCACCTCAAATGGCTGCTGCTCCTGATGCAGCCGGTCCATCAGGGCAAACGCGTTTGCAACATGGACGTTGTCATCGACGGCACCGTGGATGAGAAGCATTTTCCCGATATCACCTTCTGAGACGTGGGTCAGACACGAGCCGGCGTCGTAACCGGCTTCATTTTCCGACAAGAGCCCCATGTACCTCTCGGTGTAAATGGTGTCGTAGTACCGCCAATCAACCACTGGAGCGCCTGAAACGCCAAAGCGGAAGACATCAGGGTGCTTGAGCAAACCAAGAGCTGACAGGTATCCCCCGTAGGAAAAGCCGTAGATTCCGACGCGTTTTTGATCAATATCAACGCGGCTGGCGACTGCGCTAGCAAGCGCGGCTTGGTCCCCAACGTCGACTTGACCAAGCTTCCCGTAT
>CALDQF010000420.1 GCA_937911845.1 uncultured Phycisphaera sp.
GGTTTGGGGGCGAACAGTGGGCGTGGCGGTGGCTTCCGGTGTCTCGGCGGTGGTGATGGCCGCGGTCTTGGCCCGTTCGCCGCTTTGGACCGTCCTTCTGGTGGCGGCGTTGCCGCCTTGGCTGTTGACTTGGTCTTTTGCATCACTCGATGGACCTGCAAGTGTTCTGGAAGGTTTTTTCCCACGTGGTCTTCCAGTGTTGCTCGCACACACCATTTCGGGAATGGCATTGTGTGCGGTGTTCCTCTGCGGTTCGGGAAACCACGCCAGCGCCTTCGAGGCCGCTCGTCTTTCTGGGGCCGGTCCACTCCAACGGTGGTGGTTGCGGATACAGCTGTCCAAGTTGCCTCTTGCCCTTGGAGGAACACTTGTTGCCTTGCGTACAGCTTTGGACACCACGTCTTGGGATCTTGCCCGTTGGCCTGGCTTGGCCAACGAGTTTCGTGCGGCTTTGGATGCCGGGATACCACGTGAGGCACTTGGTGGGTTTGTGCCTTGGTTTGGTCTGGTGCTCTTTGCATTGATTTGGTGTTCCACCAACGCACAACATTGGCATGCTGAACGTGATGAGCGGCGGGGAGCGCCGTGGATGTTGCTGGCGACGGTGCCTCTTCTCGCGGCCGCACTCCCATTTGCCAGCGATCTTCGTCTGCACGACTTCCTGCTGTTGCACGGCCGACAGTTCGGTCCAGATGCCCTGCGTTTGACGGTGGTTGGATTGGGGGCCGGTGCGTTGGCGCTGCATGCGCGGCTTTTGATTGATGTTTCCCTTCGGTGGAGTCAATGTGGTCTTGCCGCTTGGGGGGTTCTGTACTTCTTGCCGCCTCCATTATTTGCTGCGGTGGTTGGCGAGGTGGGCTTGATGCTTGGGTTGTGGCTGCGGGTTGCGTTTGCCGGATGGGCCGTGGGGTATCTTTCCGGCGTGATGGAAGACGCCACCCAGCGTGAGGCTCGACATCTTGAAGCTGCTGCGGAGCAGCGTCGCTTTGGGTTGGGATTGCCGAGGTTGCGGCTGATCGGATTTGGTGGCTTGGCCGCCATCATGCTTGCCTTGGGTGAGTTGACTGTGAGCGCTCGCCTCGCGCAGCCTGGTGATGA
>CALDQF010000421.1 GCA_937911845.1 uncultured Phycisphaera sp.
CCTCCAAGAGCCAAGCACGCCGGGGTACGAAATGACGGGCGACATGGGATGGCGTCCGGCTGGCATGTTGGGCATCCTGGGCGTCGCGAATAGAACCTTTCGAATTCCTGACGGATTTCATTTTGAAGTCCCCCAAGATCACGAGATCGACTTTGAACTTCGATTCCGCCCGAGTGGAATGGACAAGCCGTTGACGGCAACCCTCGATGCTGAACTTGTCCCAGAGCAGCACACAAGCCGGGCATTGCAACTGATCCCACTCAGTATTCGTTCATGGCGAGTGAAGGCCGGCGAATCCGGGACCCTCGAACAGCGATGGGTCAGTCCAATTGATGTCGATGTCCCTCTGGTTTCCGTACGAGCGGGACGAAGGGTCACAGGTGTCACCCTCACAGTGGATGGAGAGAGGGTCTTCGAAATTTCCGATTGGGATCCACATTGGCAACAAACTTGGAAGATTCCCACTCTCCGAATTGCTCAAGGCACACAAGTTGTGGCCACGTTCAAGGTTGATAATTCTGGAGACAACCCCAGGAACCCAGAAACACCTCCGCGGGCTATCCAGTTCGGAAGAAGAACCGGAGCACTTGGAATTTGGCTTCATGCTGCAGCAGTCGACCCCACTGATCAAAGCACACTCCGGCAAATGCATCAGAGTATCTTTGAGGCTCAACAAGCTGACCAAGTTGACACGCTGAACAAAGTTGATCAGAGCCTAAAAACTTCCTCATAGCAGTTCCCAGAGCGAGGACTCTTCAAAGCCAAACAACAATTGGCTGCTGAACGCATTGGTGTTATCCAGCGCAAACACCCCAGTCCGCAAGCCCTCGAAGGATGTCCGCAAAGTCAACGATGCCGTCAATGTTGACATCTTCAGGAATCCAATCGCCCTCCGAACCATACAAAGCCAAGATGCTCAGGATGTCGTTGAAGTCGACAGTACCGCTGAGATCAACGTCACCCGGGCAATCAAGACGGCCATCGCAATCCGGGAACAACTCGACCTCTTCGATGCTAATCAAGCCACTGCTGTCGGTGGCCGTCGCAACGATTCGATACCAGAACGGCTCAAAGCCACAGCCCAAAGGGCTGATGACAGCGTTGGCGTCGCTGGTTTCCACGACCAACTCAGGATGGGTGTGATCGTTGTGATGCAAGATCACCTGCATGGTCAGCACCAGATCTTCATCGGGAGTCTGGATGTCGGTGGCGATCGAACGGAAGGGAACCTCCGTCTGGG
>CALDQF010000422.1 GCA_937911845.1 uncultured Phycisphaera sp.
CCGGCCCTTACAACCTTCTGCTCGAAGAGAACAAGTCCATGTTTGGGGAGATGATGGTCCGCAATTTTCTTCGTGACCCAGTGGATCCCATGGGCACGGGCCAGGGCGCTGAAGATGCCATACGTGCTCGGGCCCAAGAGGCTTCACCGGTCAATCATCTTGACGGTTCGGATCCTCCTCTTCTTCTGATCCAGGGCGGCAAAGATACGCTGTGCGCCACTGCTCAGGCGAGAGACATGGCGGCTGCCGCCATGGAGACTGGGTTGGAAGTACACCTCGGGTTCTATCCTGAGATTGGTCATGTGCCAACCGATCCCGATGTCTTCCGAACCATTTCTCGATTCATGGACCGGCACCTCGGCACCAGTTGCTCGGCCTTTTTTGACTCCATTTGGCCGGTTGAACAAGTTGCTGCTGCCTCGGCCGTCCAAGACACGAAAGAGTAATCACCATGCATGCCAGTCTTCCTGAACCCATGATTACTTCCGCTTCCGCTTTGTTTCGGTTGAAAGCCCAGGACCCCGGTGGCATCTGTGTTGGGTGGCCTGGATCTTCCTACGAACTTCAGTTGGCCTGTGAGGATGAGGTCTCACCGACGGCGAATGGAAGAATCCGTGGCGTCGTGTTTGCGCGAGGACTGCGTTTTCACGCCGCATCGGCGGGCGGCCTTTTTGTAGAGCCGTCCGATGGAGAGCCCCGAATGCTGGCTGGTCGAGTGGTTGCCGTGGACGAGAACAATGCCTTGGTTGTTTTGAAAGCACCGATGCCCATCTTGGTTAGTATGCCCGCGGGACAAGACTGGTCTATCCTGACCGAAGGTTCCATGGTGAATGGCCATGTGGAATCTGGCGCAGGATTCCTTCCTGCCACTGAAAGCTGAGTACGAGTCCTTTCCTTCAGGCTGAATTGTTGGGATGGATGGGGGCGAAAAAAGGTCTGACGATTTGGCGTCAAGATTGATCTGAAGTCGATTCGGTTTCAGGAGATGATTCCTGAGGCACTTCTTTCAGAAGACGTTTAACCACGTCTTCCACTCGGCTGGGCTGCAGACCACACGCACGAACGATGCCTTTGTGATCCACCACCAAGTAGGTTGGCCAATATTTCAGGCGGCAAGCTTGGGCACTGCGGCCGCTTTTGCTCTGGCTGTCCAGAACATCGACCGCCATGGGATAGTCGGCCTTCAAGGGGCCAACCACTTGTTCGATGCGTTCTTTGCCGCGTCGAGCGTCATGAATGCCAATCAAGACAAAGGGCTGATCCTTGTACTTCTTGGCCATCTCGACATTCTTGGGCAAAGCCCGCCGACATGGGCCACACCACGTTGCCCAAAAATCGATGACCATCACCTTGCCTTGGTTGTTGTTGACATCAACGGGTTCCCCACGCCAGTTCTCCAAGGACAGCTTGGGAAGAGACTTTCCTTCAACGGCGAGATTGTCGGCGTACCGTTGACCTCCTTTGGAGTAGAACCAGCTGGTGGGAAATTCTGACGCCCCTTTGGTGGTTTCTGGGGGAGCGGTTGGGCGCTTCATTGGTACCAATGGTGTGGTCGGCACACTCTGTGGTGGTTCAATGAGGCAGCAAAGCAAGAGTGTGATCATCGTCATGGCTGACCTCCTTCAACAATGCTGAGTCCACCAACAAAAGCCAGCCAGTCTTCGCGGGCGGCATCGACAGTCGCTTCCGGTCCGGTGAGTCTGATGTGGAGAATTTCTCTTCCCGGGGCCCTCACGATGGCCGCCAGGAAGGCCATCCCATCTCGTGGGCTAGGCATTCCCATGCCCTGGTACTTGCCTCTGAGCTCAACCAGAACCGTAGGGAACGGAGCGTTTGGCATGGGGTCCACGATCGCTTGTCCCGGGCCCCCGGTTGATTCTTGGAATTGACCTTCCCACCGATCAATGTTGGCTTCGTCGCTTCCACGAATGCCAGCAAAAATGGCCAGCTCACCTTGATCTCCATCTCCATTGGCTGGGACCACAAAAGTCGCGGCACGAAATTGCCGTGGCTCAGGCCGGAGGGTCCAACTGGAAGGTATCGGTGCTTGAAATCCTGCAAATCTGGCTTGGGTGGCCCCATCGGTGCTGGGGGTAGGCAGCCTGTCACTGCTGGAGGCCGACGGTCCTGAACTGAACCGAGCCGGTGATGCAGCGGACTTGGTAGGGGGTTCAGGAATCTCGCCGACCCGGGTTGGTTCCTCTGCGCAACTGGCAAGGAACAGCAACAACAACACAATATGGATCCTCATGTGTTTATCGTACGTCGCATCATGGATCAAAGTTGCGAACTTCACACCGATGTCCTGCTCAAGCCCTCTGGAGGAGCGGCTGGAGGGTTGTGCTGGCGTGACGGTGTGGTGACTGGTCTTGAGGCCTCCCCGGGGAAATCTGTGCCCTGCATCGTGCCTGCGTTCGTGGATCCGCATGTCCATTTGATCCTTGGTGCACGCCATGCCCAGCGGGCTGACTTTTCGAATTGCAGATCTCGCGAAGAATTTTCGCGATGTTTGGACATGGCTCACCGTGATCAGCCTGATGGTTGGTTGATTGGTGGGGGGTGGGATGCTGGGCGGCTTGGATTGACTCCAGATCGATCCTGGCTGAAAAGTGTCGGGGACCGTCCTTGTGTTCTTTGGAGCAGGGACATCCATGTTGCCGTGGTAAATGATGCGGTCTTGTCGCAACTGGATGTGTCCCCAATTCAGGGGGGGTGCTTTCACCGCGGCGACAGCGGGAAGTTGTCAGGGCGTTTGGAAGAAGCCGCCGCGTGGCACCGGTTGAACCCAATGATCCCCGAGCCAAGCCCTTCAACGGATCGACTTTTCGTGGAGCAAGTGGTTCCTCTTCTGCACGCTCGCGGCATTCTTGCGGTTGGCAGCATGGAATATTTTCGACATGTCAAATCGGTTTTGACCCAGGGTGTTCCTGGTCTTGACCTTTCGATTACGTTGTTGGACCGCTCTGAGGAAGTTGATGCCACTTCCCTGCGAGAAGATTTTGCTCAGCACGTGAATCTGGTGTTGTCGGGCATGAAGTCATTTGCCGACGGAACGTTGGGGGCTCGTACGGCTTGGATGGACACCCCTTGGGCCGACGGCGCGCCCAAGGGCTGGCCCCTTGACCATACAGCTGAGGGCACTCTGGCCTCATGGGCCAGCCAAGTGCGTACTGAGGCACTTGATCCCGCTGTCCACGCCATCGGCAGTGCGGCTGTTGCAGCGGTGTTGGATGCGTTTGAATCAGCAGGAATCGATTCTGGCCGGGTGGAACACGCAGAGTTTGTCCGTGATGTTGATCTCCCGCGTTTCAAGGGTCACTGGTGTTCTATGCAGCCGACCCACCACGCAGATGATGCCCGAGAGATCGCCAAATGTGCTGACCCCAAACTTGCTTTCCGATTCCGATCGTTACAAGAAGCGGGTGGACAACTGGCCTTCTCCAGCGATTGGCCTGTGGTCGAAGCCAATCCGCTCAACGCCATGCTTGAAGCCGTTCGGCCGGACCGATCTGAATCTGTTGGTGTCATCACTGCCCTTGAGGCCGTGACAACGGCCGCCGCCCGTATGGTTCGGCTTCCGGATCCGTCCCTTCGTGTTGGAGGACCAGCTTCTTTTGTGGTGTTGGATGAGGATCCGCGGCAAGCATTGCCTCAAGGTCGAGTTCCAAGCATTTTGGCCACCGTCCGCCATGGGCAAGTGGTCTATGGTGATTTGCCATGAGTTCAAGCGTCGAAATGTTGCGTGAAGCTCTGTTGACCCGAGGTTGGACCATCTCAACCGCGGAGTCTTGTACAGGAGGGTTGTGTGCGGCGGCCTTGGTGGACCTCCCTGGATCCAGCACCTGGTACTCCGGAGGGGTTGTGGCATACTCCAATGCCATCAAGCACGAACTGTTGCAGGTCTCGAAGGATGTCCTGTTGAACCATGGTGCCGTCAGTGAGCCTGTGGCCTTGGCGATGGCTGAGGGCGTGCGGTCACGATGTTCAAGTTCGGTTTCGTGTTCGACCACTGGCATCGCCGGACCTGGCGGTGGGACCCCTGACAAACCCGTGGGCTTGGTCTGGATTGGCGTTGCCACGCCAACGGGAACACAGGCCCGTCAGTATTACTTTTCCGGAAATCGACTGTCCGTTCGTCAGCAAACAGTCGATGCATGTTTCGAATTCCTCTTGGAACAGCTCGAGTCGTGAACCTAGTTCTTGTTGCTTTTGGTGCCAATCTCGGCCACCCGGTGCAGACTTTTCATTCAGCCTTGGATCGATTGGTCGCCGAGGAAGTCTTGCGGTCCGTGCGATGCAGCCCAATTTTTTCGACACCTCCGGTGGGTGGTCCAGTTGATCAGCCGGAGTATGCCAATGCCGTGATTTCAGCACGGACAAGTTGCGGGCCTCGTGAATTGATGGTCCGGCTGCTGGAGGTGGAGAGGATCTTTGGCCGGGATCGTGAGCGTGAGATTCGCTGGGGCCCGAGGCAGTTGGATCTCGATCTGATCGCTTTCGGGGATGTCCGATGTTCGGTTCCAGGGTTGGAGTTGCCTCACCCTCGCGCTCAGGAACGTCCCTTTGTCCTTGGGCCGTCACAAACTCTGCCATTGGATGAGATTCCACGGTCAATTCGAGAAATCGTTCGATCGTTCCCCTGGCAATGGCCGAAAGAACAAAAAGTGCAGGAGGTCTTTCAATGTTCTTAACTGTTTATTCTTTGGGTATCTGCTTGTCGATGCCATCGGATTCAAGTCTGGAAGGCGTTCGAGCTCCAGAACTAAGAATGGAAGAAGTTGCTGACATTTCGGTTCAATTTGAGAAGATCCGAGACCATCTCCGCCAACTCAAAACGTACACCCTTGAATTGCAAGAGGCCGTACAGTTTCTCAACCTCGATCCAACCCTAAGTCGCCAATCCCTTCGACATGATCGGGGAAACTATGAATTGGTGACTCAAAACACCCGCTCCGTATTTCTCGACAACACATTTGGATTTTTCAATTCCACCAAACCAGACCGATGTGTTTGGCGGTCGGCCGAGGGCTCATTCTTTGATGAGATTGGACGCTTAAAGAACGTGGTCTCTACGTTTGTCGCTCTAGGTTCAGAGAAACCAACTCGAGAAATTCTTCTCAAGCTCGGCTTGGGATTGGATGGCACCTTGAAGTTTGGCTCATTGTCAAAAGTGGCTCATGAGATCTATGGGACTCTTGAGAGAATCACGATCGAAACATCACGTGGTCAAACGCATTGGGACATCCATCCTGATTCTCAGTTGGTGATGCGCCTCTCCACAGACTATTCACCGCCAGATACTCCTGAATCAGTCCGTATTCGTCGGACCATCGATTGCACTTGGAAATTCCCCAGTGAACTCGTCCCTCCAATTGCTTTTGACCCGGCGGATCGAACCAAGTATCCAACCATTGAGGGGCTCTTTTCTTGGGAGAATCCACAATCTGGTTCTCAGCCTACTGGAGGCATGCCCGGCGATTTGTTCCCCACGGTTGAACTGAATTCATTCTCTGGTCAACCCTGGTCTTCGAAATCGATCGTGGGGCAGGATCACTTGTACCTGCTTTGGAATTCACCCAACTCACCATCTCGGTTGTTGATCCGGTCTATCCAAGGTCTCGCAAACAACCCAAAGGGCTGTGAATTGACATGCCTCAATGTGTCGGAACCGGGATCCATTGACGCTGAACGATGGCTGAAAGCGTCTGAGACATTTCGGTCGCTTCGTGTGCCCAGCGCTCGGTCGCTTTTCGACCCTTCGTCGAATTTGTACAGCGCGTTGCAGATTGAAGAGTTGCCACTGCTTATTCTTGTTGGAACCGACGGCAAAATTCAGGGTCGTTGGAGCGGAAAACTCCAACGCCAAGTCTCAGCCATCACGAATGCAGTTCTGTCGGACTGAGTCTTTTCCGCTCGGAAATTGACGTTCAATACTTTCGACAGTTGTCGACCCAGGATCTGGGCCCAAGGTCCGCATCAGTCCAAGAGAACTGATGCGGAGAGAAGAGAGAGAGTTGTCGACCCAGAGGATCTGGGCCCAAGGTCCGCATCAGTCCAAGAGAACTGATGCGGAGAGAAGAG
>CALDQF010000423.1 GCA_937911845.1 uncultured Phycisphaera sp.
GACTCTTTTGGTGACGGCGACCAGATTCTGATCGACGCCAGCATGTGTGATGACATTGACCCGGATGTTTTGGGCACCATCAACGATTACATCACCGAGCGCGCGCCCAAACGTGGTGTCCAGGCCACGATGGTTGGATTCCAGTCGTTCTATCCAATCCCCGCTAGATAAAGGGGAATCTTCATCTTGCAGCCAAGATGACTTCTTAAGCCGCGGACGGCGTCTCATTTGGTTGTTTTCTAAGCAATCCTATTGTTTGCCGCAAACTTTTCAATCTGGTGATACCGCCATGTGGTCATGGGAAGTTGCAGACTCTCTGCTGCTTTCATCCAGAGTTGTGACATGTGGCTGCGCCGGCTGTTGTGCGTGCAAACAAAAGTGACATCAACGGTGCTATTGCGATCTTGAAGCTGACCAGCCAGTGCTTTTGCCAATGGTTCGAGCACGGTTCTTCGCGGGGCGTTGATTTGATCAAACTCCATTTGTCGATCAAGCAGGTACCGCTCTAGTTTGGGGGGAGAGGTCAGCGTGGGTGACTGAGGCTGAGATCAGACAGACAACAGTGGTGAGGTATTTCATAGACGCTCCAGAGTCAAAATCAAGAATACAAGTGTTGATTCTGTCAACCATCGTCCGTATTCAGGAGAGGTAAAGATTCGTTCTGGACGTTGCGTGGCTATGCTTGCCGATGATGATCAAAAAGAAGCTCATTCTGACCGCTTTAGCGGCGTGCATTCTTTCACCTGCCGCATGCATGCGGGTGGAGAACGGAACGCTGTTCATGTCTGAAGCTCAACGTCCCGAGGGATGGCCCCAAATTACTCCCGTCGGTGAAGTTGAACTGAAAGAACGTCCTGCTTTTCGCGTGGCGGTGGCCGAAGCTTCCAGCGGATCTGATGGTGAAGGTCGCCTCTTTGGCACCTTGTTTCGACATATTCAAGATCGAGACATTCCAATGACGGCGCCAGTCACCATGACCCGTTCCTCCCAAGGCCAAATGGAGAGCATGGGGTTCTTGTATGAGAATCTCGAGGTCGGCTCTGTTGGCGCCGCTGGGGGGGCTGAGGTCCGAGACCGCCCAGCGGCCACCGTGGTGTCCACCGGTCTGCGTGGAGGCTACAGCGCCAAGTCATACGCCAATGGTTTGGCAAGACTGAAGAGTTTTTTGCAGCAGCGAGACAATCTCCAGCCCATTGGGGAACCGGTCTACATGGGCTACAACAGCCCATTTGTACCAGGCTTTTTGAAATACGCCGAGTTGCAGATCGAAGTGGACGCTCAGCCTCACACCGAATTGCCTGCCAAGTAACCGCTGGCCCATGCCCATTGGAAGTTGAATCCGCCGATACGACCGTCGACATCCAAGATTTCTCCACAGAGGAAGAGTCCATCGGTCACCGTTGATTCCATCGATTGCCAGCGGATCTCAGACAAAGGAATGCCGCCCATGGTGACTTCGGCATGGTGCCACCCGCGATCTCCTTCAAATCTGAGCGGGGCCTCGTGCATGCAAGTTCGGACGGCCAGCCGCTGAGACTTGGTCAACTGAGCGCAGGTTGTTTGTCCTGGGGCTTCGGACAGGTCCAAGATGGCTGCGGCCAGTCGGTCAGGAAAGAAATCACGAAGCCAGGCCTGAATGCTTTTCCCGCCAGCGCTTCTGATGGAGTCATCGGTCTCCTCGATGCTCTGCGTTGGACAGAGGTTCGCAAGAACCCGAACTTCATGGTCGTCTTCAAAAGCATCGCGCCATGCGTGACTGATGTCTAGAGCGGCAGGTCCAGAGATGCCAAAGTGCGTTAGGAGGAGGTCGCCTTCGGTATAGGCCAAGCGTTTTCCGGATCGGGCCACCACGGTCAAGCTGGCGGGCAGAGCCACACCGGACACTTCTCGGAACGCATGGCCACCCGGAAGGACGAGTGGAACCAAGGCAGGAAAAATACGATCACTCGTCGTGTGTCCAAATGACTTGGCAATGGTGTATCCAAGGCCGTCAGAACCACTTTTTGGAAGGGCCCGGCCCCCGGTTGCCAAGACGACTCGCCGAGCTTGCACGGGTGTCGATTCGGTTTGAAGCTCAAACCCTCCTTCATTTCGGATGGCTTCGAGGACACGGCGAGGGTGTTCAATATGCACGCCGGATTGCTCTGCCGCGTGCATCAAGGCTTCCAACACAGTTCGAGCGCGATTGGTGGTGGGGAAGAGTTTTCCAGTGGCTTCTTGTTTGAGGAACACGCCTTCGCGTTCAAAGAAGTCGATGGTGTCTTGGACGGTATAGCTGCGGAGAACATTTCTGACCACAGGTTTGGAACTGGCGTGGTAATCCCGTTCGGTCACCTCATGGTGGGTCACGTTGCATCGGCCTCCGCCGGCCACCAAGATTTTGGTGCCGATCTTCTTCGCGCCATCGAGTAGCAAGACCTCCCGGCCACGGCGAGCCGCGTGGATGGCGGCAAAGAGACCGGCTGCACCTGCTCCGACCACAACAACATCGGCTTGGCTTGACGACATCTTTAAAAGCGCCGCCGCGGCGTCCGGAGGACAGCACGGACTGGCCAGTGATCGCTGGCCGGCCGTCCTTCTCCTGTTTGCGTGAAGTCAACTTTTCCAGAAATGACATCCAATTCACGGGTGAGGATGAAATCGATACGACGCCCGCTTTGGTTCTCTGCGTCCCATCCATTCCAGGTCCCGCTTTGGGTGTCACACAGCGCATCAGCCATGCCGAGGGTCAAAATGGGAGGAGTTCCTGCGGTCGTGTTGAGGTCCCCCAGTACGATGACGGGTTCATGGCCCATGTCTTTCGGGCGTTGCTCAATCTTTTGACGGATCAATTGGGCCGATTTTAATCGTGCTGTTGAGCCACGATGGTCAAAATGCGTGTTCATCACCCACACAGCCTTTGGCTCCCCATTCCCAATCCGTTCGAATCTTCCCCATGTGCAAATACGGGGGAGGCTGCTGTCCCAACTTTTTGAACCAGGTTTGTCTGGTTTTGTTGAAAGCCACATCGTTCCATGGTGGGAGTCATCGATCCGCCATCGCTCGTGATGATAAAGAAGGGGGACGCTCTCCCCTTTACCTTCTTCCGCTTCACGAGTTCGGGAGATGAGGTTGTAGTCGGAGAGTTTTGGTTTGAGATCATCAAGCTGCGAGGGTAAAACTTCTTGGAGCCCAATGAAGTCGGCTCTGCTCTGAGTCAAATACGTCTCGACCGTATCTTTGCGATGCAACCAAGCGTTTTTCCCATCGGAAG
Source organism: uncultured Phycisphaera sp. (assembly GCA_937911845.1). Taxonomy (GTDB): domain Bacteria; phylum Planctomycetota; class Phycisphaerae; order Phycisphaerales; family SM1A02; genus UBA8653. Next base: position 3,254 of record CALDQF010000423.1, read on the forward strand.
GGTTGTCGTATCGGATGTTGAATGAGATAACTTCTACAGCAGAAAGCAACATGAAGAGCATGTAAAAAATCCTAGCGGTGCTCACCACGTTACATTGCGCAAGTGCCCAAGAATCGAAAAAATCGGCGGGGCTTCTTTCCCCTCGCTCTGATTGTTCTTGCCGGTATGTCTTTGTGGCAACACGTTGCCGACCTGCTTGATGCCGGACTGGAGGCCGGGGGCGGGCGGGCTCTGGAGGCACAAGTGATGGTGTCGGGGTCTCGTCTCAACCCCTTGAAGCCGTCTTATGGCGCTGAATTTGTATCAGCGAAGATTCAGTTTGATGATGCAGCCTTCTTCTCGGCCACCAACCTGGAGTGCCATACATCTTGGAAAAAACTGCTCGGCGAGTCACTCACGGTTGAATCGGTACGGATCAAGGAGTTGGCTTTCGATGTGGTCTCAAAAAATGGGCGGTGGAATATCGAAGGCCTGGGTAACGCAGGAGAATCATCGGAGCAGGATTCCTCAGACTCGACGGCTTGGCGTTTGGAGCGTCTCGAGATTGGCAAAGTCGAACTTCGTATACACGTTGGTGCACACGTTTCGGTCCATGCACTTCGGGATTTGCTCTTCATGGGTCTCGGCTCTTCCAAGAAAGGATTTTCTGCGGAAGAAGTGACCCGGATTGTGGTCGGCCTGGTTTTTGATCAGTTTGCCAGGTTAATCGATGGACCATCGGCACAAAAAGTCCTTTCTGCAACCGCCTTGGATCTGCTGCCCCAGTCTTTGGAGTACGAATTGACATCGCGGACGGAGGAATTGGAAATGAAACTGGACCGTGAGCTTGACCGTATTCAGCGTGACCTTGGCCGTATCCCTGGCAAACTTGGCGGGGACTCAGACCGCCTTATGCCTCTCTCGCCACGCAAGGACTGATTTGCGCTCAAGTTCAATGGCTCGGCGGGCCGATTTTCCGATGTGCGTCACGCTCCGATGACATTGCTGGCTTTGGCCGGGGCTTCCTGCCTTGCGGGGGCGATCGCCTCTGGAGATCTCCGCCCCCTAGAGAAGGCCCAGACTCTTCGAGCAGAATCTGCTCGACGACTGGAATCCGCCAATTTGGCCCGGGAGCGAGCAGCCAGCCGTCTCCACGATCTA
>CALDQF010000424.1 GCA_937911845.1 uncultured Phycisphaera sp.
AGTTGCCCTGGATCGTAGTGGTGTTACCGGTGTCTTTTGGCTTGTATGGCTTGGCCAAAAAGAAAACTCAGGCTGATCCATTCACCAGCTTGGCTGGTGAAATGCTGATGCTTCTGCCCATCCTCGGTTTTTTGGAATGGTGGTTGTTTCGCCAGGGCCGATCCGTGTGGTTCTCGGTGGACGCTTTCCAGATGGGTACCCTTTGGGCCGGGGGCATCGTCACGATCGTACCTCTTCTTTTTTTTAGTGCGTCCGCGAAGCGGCTTCCACTCTCGGTGGTAGGTCTGATGCAGTACATCGCTCCTACGTTGCAGTTCACGTTGGCCGTGGTTTTCTTTGGTGAAGAGTTGTCGGTTCGTCGGGTTGTTGCCTTCGCAATGGTCTGGATGTCAGTTTTAATTTTTATCTGTTCGGTAGAAAAGAGAAAAGACATTCGTACCAACGAGGGGTAACCATAAACAGGTCGACTACTCCCAGTTTTTGTTTTTGCTGGTCTGTCCAATGCCAGCATTGAAACCATTTACAGGATCCAAGTCTTTATAGAAATTCACCAAAGTTTCTTCGGCAGCATATTCATGCCCAACATTGTGTTCGGCAGGATATTTTGCACCCCGTTCATCAAACGTCTTCAAGAGTCGATTTTTTAGCTCTTTGGCATCAACGCCTTTTTTAACGATGTAATTTTGATGAAGTACGTGGCAGAACAGATGCCCGTAATACAGCTTTACTGCGAGTAAGTCATCAATTTCCTTTGGCAGCTCTTCAAACCACTTCAGTTCATTTCGAGGAAAAGCTATATCCATTGTCATCATGTCGCCGTATTCCGAACGGTTTACGGCATGCATGCGTCCGATGGCTGATCCTGAAACAAAACGATGAAGTATCGCTTTCTCAGCCTCGCTTTTCGTGCACTCGAAATATCCTCCGTCGTGTTTAGCAAAAAAAGCATTGAAATAGTTTCGAGCTTCTTCCACGCCATCATCACACATCTCAATGACCCAGTGGTGTTCGTAGAGTCTTTCGTACTCCTCCATGCGCTTCGGGAGATGGTTGGGCCAAAGTCGACTGAGACCCTGCATCAAGAGGTCGGTGAATTTGTCTGGGAGAAAGCTCGTCTTTTTGGCGATTCGGTCGGCAAATCTTCTTAAAGCAAACAGCTTTGGTATGAACCCTGAACCAAGTTTGTTGATGACAAGAAAGGTGTCTTTCCCGTACTTCTTGGTTGCGTTGTAACAATCACGATGCATGTATTCGCCAGAGACCGGCAAATTTTTAAAGTTGCCCAAAATGTGTCTTCGGATTTCTTCAAAATGATCTGGGTTATTGCTCCCGACGTAAAAGACTTTCTTTTGTTTGGGTATGGGATATGTATCCATTCTTACGGCAAAGACGGCAAGTTTTCCCGCGCATCCGGAGGCTTCGTGCAGTCTTCGAGGGTCCGCGTTGTACCGGGCTGGTTCCTCGGACTGGATTTGACGCACCCGTTCTTCATATTCATTGTCGGACGCGATTCTCTGAGTTTGGTGGACCGATCCAGAATGAAAATTCCCATCTTCTAGGTTTTGAAGAATTTCTTTAGGGCCGCTACCAAGATCAATCCCCAATTCGTTGACCAGCACCAAGTCGCCATTTGATTCCAGTTTTGCATAAACAGATAACTCAGTGTAAGCAGGGCCCCTCTGTACTAATGCTCCCCCTGAGTTGTTGCAAATTCCTCCGACAATTGACGCGCCAATGCACGATGACCCAATGACAGAATGTGGCTCTCTGCCATACGGAAGAAGTTTCTTTTCTAATCCAAAGAGAGTGCTCCCCGCAAGACCAACAATTTGGTTGCCCTCATTGATGATATGAATCGAATCAATTTTCATCGTGTTGATGACGATGACATCTCGGTCATAGTTGTCACCATTGGGCGTTGATCCACCGGTGAGTCCAGTGTTGGCCGCTTGCATGATGACAATTGCATCGTGGGCCACGCAGATCTTTAGACATTCCCAAATATCCAAAAGAGAGGAAGGCTTTATGACTGCCGTGGCAGATCCACTGCCGAAGCGAAATCCTCGGCAGTACGGAGCCATCTTTTCATGATTCACCAGAACCGATTTCCCACCAATTTTTTGGACGAGATCGTGAAGTAGATTCTTGGTGGAGGAAGTGCTTACCATAGGTATTGGAGTACAAGGGGGTTATTTATACTTCAGCCAATCTTAGTCATCTGTTATCGAGTCA
>CALDQF010000425.1 GCA_937911845.1 uncultured Phycisphaera sp.
GGTCGTTCGACGGCGGATGGGGCGCGTCCTACATGGCCCGCATCATTGGCCAGAAGCGAGCCCGCGAGATCTGGTTCTTGTGTCGCCAGTACGACGCGAAGCAGGCGTTGGATTGGGGCCTGGTCAACGCGGTTGTGCCCTACGAAGAGTTGGAGGCCGAGACCGAGCAGTGGTGCCGGGAAATCTTGAACAAATCACCCATCGCCATTCGGTGTTTGAAGTCCGCGCTGAATGCCGATTGTGATGGTCAAGCCGGACTTCAGGAACTGGCAGGGAACGCCACCATGCTTTTCTACATGAGCGAAGAAGGGCAAGAGGGGCGCAACGCCTATGTGGAGAAGCGGCCTCCTGACTTTTCCAAATATCCTCGGCGGCCCTGATGCGAGCCTGGATCGCAGCGACCCGGCCACGGACTTTGGCTGCAGCCTTCGCGCCGCTGGCGCTGGCCACGGGGTGGCTGTTGGCCCACGGTCAATTCCGCGTGTTGCCGGTTCTGTTGGCAACTCTTGCCGCATTGTGCTTTCAAATCGGCTGTAATTTTGTCAACGACGTCGCTGATTTTGAACGCGGTGCAGACCAAGATCGATCGGGTGGTGACAAGCCCCAGCGTGCGGTGGCAAGTGGTCGAATCTCCCCTCAGGCCATGTGGTGGGGCGCGGGTCTGATGCTGTCCTTGGGAATTGCCATCGGAGGCTGGCTGGCGTTCACGGTCTCATGGATTTACGCGCCGCTTGGTGTGCTCTCCGCGGTTTTGGCTTGGGCGTACACGGCCGGTCCGTACCCCATGGCTTACTGCGGAACCGCGGATGTTGTGGTTCTCGTGATGTTTGGTCCCGTGGCGGTTTCGGGGACCATCTTTGCCGCCGGTGGCTTGTTGGATGAGGTCACTTGGTGTCTTGGATTCGGCCCTGGCTTGTTGGCGGTTGCTTTGCTGGCCATCAACAATCTTCGGGACCATGCGGAAGATGCCATGGTTGGGAAAAAGACGCTCGCGGTTCGGTGTGGTCCAACATTTGTGCGTTGGCAGTGGCGGATGATGCTCTTCGGT
>CALDQF010000426.1 GCA_937911845.1 uncultured Phycisphaera sp.
AGGGTGCAGGTTCAGCCGGGATTGTTCAGACTGGACGAATCACGCTGCAGCTGCCGTCCAGGGCCCTGAAGCTGCATCATGGAGGCCCCCATCAACCACGGATTGTCGAGATCAATGCCATCGATCATCTGAGTTGATTCTCGCTCATTCAACCGCATGCGACGGCGAAGCTCTTGGACGTCATCACTGCCCGCCAGACGAAGTTGGAAGTCCCCAAACTCGGGAACTTGCACCACTTCCACGTCTTGCGTGGAGAGAACATTGGCAAAAACATCAGACCACAAACGACTGGCCACCAGACCCCGCTGCTTCCGCCAAGCGGGGAGCAGACCCTCGTGCCTTCGCGCTTCTTGGCCCAGCGTGACCTCGACATAGGAGGCGTAAGCTCGAGCCATCTGCAACGAAGACGCTACCTGGCCGGAAACGTCATCGGCTTCCAAGGCAGCGTCGGCCGCCGTTTGCATGGTGGAAACATCACCACCAAAGCGATCAGCCTTTTGCCACGCGCTGATGGCATCGTTGACCGACACCCATTGGGGCCCTGCGACGTCAATCAAAATGGCTTCAGCATCTTCGCGAGCGATTTCCACATCGCGGGCGGCATTCACTCGTGCCTGCTCCAATGCTTGGATTTCACGTCGAATGGCCAAGGCCGGCAATGGATCTTCGGGGAACTCCAGGGAGGTCACACGAAGACCAGAACCGAGATTGTCGAGGCCTCGCTGGACGGAAGCAGCAATTTCTTGTTGCTCCACATCACCAAAGGCGAGGAGCTCGTCCAAACTGCGCCCGGCGGTGGCATGCACCACAGCCCGCTCGGTCAGCAACTCAACCAATCGATTGGCATCGACGCCAGTCGTGCCACGAGCCTCTTGTGGATCAACCGACCGAAGGAGTCGGGCTGGCTCAGAGACCTCCCAATTGCCTCGCACACGCAAGTGACCAATGTCCGCACCCTGCAACAACACTGCCCCGTCACGGCCGGGACGGATGAAGTCATTGACCGAAGCGGAATCGGTGGCGGAGTCGGTCCCTCGGCGGGTGGCCGCCAAAGGCATGAAGGCATCTTCCAGATCCCAGGATTGGCCACGGCCGTCAAGCACGATGACATCCCCTGCGGGAAACGGCAATGCCAAGTGGGCACCGGGCTCCAGAGCCTCTTCTTCAAGCTGGCCAAGTTGCAGACGAAGTCCGATTTGACCGGGCTCAATGGTTTTTAAACCGCTGAAGAGGAACACCACCACCAGAACCACCATGACCATCTGCAACACCCGGAACGACAGTCGGAGGGCGTCGCGAAGGGATTGATTTGCGGGGTCCAAGGCTTCACGAAGCATGGCTTCACGGCCTGGGCCACCACGCACTTCAAGTCGGGCCGAAGCAGCGCGACGAGGCGCCTCCTCTTCGGGTGGCGGCATGGAGAGGTCGTCTTGTTCGCTCACGGTCCCACCGCCGCGGGCTGAGGAATTTCACCGGTGGCCGTTTGGGCCGCGGTAGCGGGCTGCATCAAGTGCCAAGGCGCGGCGTTCCAAGGAAGAATCAACGTGGTGTTCCTGGAGAGCGAGCGTTGCAATGCATCCAACCACACCAAGAACGTGGCCAGTTCTGGCTCTTCCTGCATCTGCTCCAGATACTTTGCCGCACGGGCTTCACCCTCGGCGCGAATTTCTTCGGCACGGCGGCCGGCATAGGCACGAATGCGGTCGGCTTTGGTGCTGGCTTCAGCACGAATGCGACTGGCTTCGGCTTTGCCTTTGGCTTCTTCACTGCGAGCCAAAACATCGCGGGTGGCCTTCATCCGCTCGAGCACCGATCGGCTGGTTCGGGGCGGAAGCATCAAACGCTTGACCCCTACCGCCACACATTCCACACCCCGACCATCCAAAGCCGAACGAACGTTGGAGAGCATGCCAGACTCGGCGTTGGCCAACGCAACGCCATCGGAAAGTAGATCCTCCAACGGGAAGGCACTGATGGCACCAGTGGTCGCGGTGCGGAATGCGGTCTCGACCGGTTCAGCGGCACCTTCCAGTTCCCCATAGTTCCGCAAAAATTCGAGCGGGGCTTGATCCTCAGCATCGACTTTCCAGAGCAGCCACGCCTGCACCACGATTTGCAAGCCATCGGCCGTCGTGATTTCTTCGAGTGGGGTTTCAACTGCTTGCAAGCGTGTATCCAGCGTCACCACACGATCGACGAAGACCGGAAGCCGGAAATTCAGCCCGGGGTCACGCACGATGCTCTCGGCGTTGGTTTCACCAAAGCGTGAACGGACCGCCACTTCGTGGTACTTCACCGTAAAGGTGAACGCATATGCCGAAAGCACGGCCAAGAGTGCGAGTCCAAAGATGAGTGCACCTTGCTTTTTCATTCGGAGAGTCCTTCATCACCCGTGCCAAGGGCGTCGGAAATGGCAAACAGTGGATCGATCGTCTTCAAATCCATATCAATGTCCAGTCGTGATGGATCAACAGCCGCAACGAACTTCCGCATTCCCGGAAGCGTCGCGGCGTACACATTCATGATTTGACGCTGTCGGTACAAGTCGCCCCCCGCTTGCCAAGAACGGGTCTGACCCCGCACTTTGGCCAACAGGCTTTCGGCTTCCAAAACCCGAACCCAGCGTTCACCATTGGCCGCATCAATTCGGGCACCGATTTCTCCGCCAACCGAAAAGAGAATGGCATCGGCCTTGTCGACCGCGGCCGAGACCTCATCTTTGCTGGAGCCCCCTCGCTCAAGGGCCTCGGCTTGGGTGATGGCATCAACCAATGGGTCCACCAAGCCGGTCTGCCCCAACAACTGCACGAAGCCTGTTTCCACGGTTTCCCGAGCCTTGGTGCTCAACAAAGTACGTTGCTGCGTACGAACATTCAGTTCCTCCCACGCGCCCGCAGCCTCCCCCGCCGGACGGAGCATCAGCAAGTCAATACTGACCACATCGACCCCGTACTCGGCAAGACTCGCTTGCACTTCGGTTCGCAGCGATCGGGCCAAGGTGCCGCGGTCGGCGGACAACACTTCTTCCAAAGTCCGGATGCGGAAGGCAGCTTCAATTTCGGCCAACGTCAATGCACGCAATGCCTTTTGACGCGGACTCATGGCATCTCGGGGGCCCCGCCGGCCGCCACCAAGGTCAATCCAAGACCAAAGCTGATCGTCTCCAAGGAGGCGGTATTGCAGACGCATCTCTGCATCGATCAACGACCATCCACCAAAGCCATCGCCACTGTCGGCGCCGCTCTTCACCAGGAAGGGATCAAGTTTGCGATCGTATTTTTTGCCCAGATCATCGGTCCAAAGTTGAACCTCTCCGCCATTGACCAAGGATGAGGTCAATGGCAAGGATCGGATCCGAGCAATGTCGTACATCTCCACCTGTTCAATGGGCCAGGGCAACTTGAAGTGCAGACCGCTGTTCAAAGGTGCATCGGTCACGGGCTCGCCGAAGCGGAGTCGCACGCCCTGTTGGCTCGGCTCCACCACCTGCAAACTGGACAAACCTGCCAGAGTCAACACCCCTACTGCAAGCAGAAGAGGAAGTCGACGGGTCAGCAGACGCCAACCCCAAGATCCGGTGACATCAAAGCCAAACTGGAAATCCACGGCCTCTTGGATTGAACGCACCAGATTGTCCGGGGCAGCCAACAGACTCAACAGCCGTGAATCAAACGGTGCCCGAGGCGCTTCACCGGGAATTCGAGGCCGGTAGAGCCAGAGCACAAAGTTCAGAACAATTTCTGCCGCCAGCACAAACTCGAAGACAGGCACCACCCACGCCACGGCTTCCGCCGCAACGTCGTTGCCCAAGTACCTCAGAGCGGCCGAAGCCGCGACGATCAGCAGCAACAGTGCGTTGCCGGCGGTCCAAGCAGCTCCCCCGCGGAGATTCCGCCACACAGGTTGCTTGGCCATACCTGCGGTGAAGCGACTAAAGATGAACGACACCACGGCGAGACCTACGCCAATGGCCACCGCCCAGCCCAAGTTGGGCGCGACATCAAACTCAGCCTCGCCCATGCGGACTTGGCGCAAGACATTTAAGTGCAGCCAACCCAGTCCACCAAGGCACAAAGCAAAAATCAACGATGAGACGGGCACCGTGATCCGGTGCATGGTGCGGAGCCGCCGGGCGGCAACTCGAGATTCATCGTCACTCAAGCCCGACTCGCCGCCGGCGATGTCATCGTGCTCGAGTGCTTCTAGTCGCTCCAACTTGTGTTGTTGGAACAGCAGCCACAAAACCACCCAGACCGCCACCCCCAGCAAGATCCAGGCCGAGGCCAATCGAGCCAAAGCGTCGCCCGCTCCAACTCCAAAAAGAAGGGCAGCCACGCCAACCGATGCTTGGACCAAAAGGCCAAAGCCGGCGACCCGGGCTGCTTGTTGATACGTAAAATGGTCCTGTCGCATGGTGAGGGGGCGTCGCAGTCTGTGCGACGTTCTGGAATCTTATCCCATACGGCCCCAACCTTCCGGGGGTCGCACCCGAAAGGACGTGGCGGCGTAGAATCAGATCTTCCACATGTTTGGCCTGCTTCTCACCATCGCCCGAAACACCTTCCGAGAGTCGGTCCGGCAACCGGTGGTGTTGATCATCAATGGCGTGGCCGTCTTCTTGCTGATCATGGCCAACCCCCTTTCGGCCTACACCTTGGAAGATGACCAACGCATGCTCCTTGATATTGGGCTTGCCACCATTTTTGCCGCAGGGTCGATTCTGGCCGCATTTGTCGCCTCGGATGCCATCAGTCGAGAAATTGATGACAAAACCGTCCTTACGGTGGTTTCCAAGCCCGTCCCCCGTCCCGTGCTGGTGGTGGGCAAATTCTTGGGGATTCTTGGTGTCCTGCTGATGAGCGTGCTCTTGCAAAGCTTCGTCTTCATGCTCGCCGAGTACCACACGGTGCTTCAAACCGTGCGTGATCCGATCCACCTGCCAGTGTTGTTCTTAGGTGGCGGCGCGATTGGGCTCGGCCTCGCCGTCGCGACTTGGATGAATTACTTCTACGGCCGGAATTTTCCCGCCTCCGCCATGCTGGCCATCGCC
>CALDQF010000427.1 GCA_937911845.1 uncultured Phycisphaera sp.
GCAGTGGTCTGAGAACAGCCACGCGTTCTGCACGGGGGCATTCCGGGACATAGGCCAGACGCAACGCCATCCGTTCAGGATCAGTTGGCCTTCCATTGGGGTCCAGCATGATGGCCGCTTGGGTGTGTTGCCAGCCGGTGGCCGAAGTGCTCCACCATGAGGCAAGGACCGGGAACCTTTCGGTTGGCGCGGCGGTAATCTTTTCTATCTCGAATGCGGCATTCTCGTGTTCTGAATTCACGACATGGACTTTAGAATGGAATTCAAGTTGCGGGGCAATTACGACGTCATTGTGATTGGTGGTGGACACGCGGGGCTCGAAGCAGCTCGTGCGGCCGCTCGCGCATTGAACGGTCGTGGCACGGTCGCCTTGCTCACCATGGATGAGGCCGGGATTGGTCGGATGAGTTGCAACCCCGCCATTGGGGGATTGGCCAAAGGACAGATCGTTCGTGAAATTGATGCCCTCGGCGGATTGATGGGCCGGGCGGCCGATGCGTCCGGAATCATGTTCAAGATGCTGAACACCTCGAAAGGTCACGCCGTGCGTGGGCCCCGAGCTCAATGTGACAAAGATGCGTATGCCTTGGAGACGCAGCGTTTGATTGGCGAAGTCTCAGGTATCGATGTGTTGGTCGCGCGTGTGGATGACTTGCTTGTGGAAGGCGACCGAGTGGTGGGCGTGCAACTGCACGCACCGGCCATTCGTTGTGCAACAGACGATGCTTTGGTGGACGGGTATCTGAACGGCGGCCGACCGACTTCGTTGTTTCAACGGGTGGTGACCGGTGAAGAAAAAATCCTGAGAAGCCGTCAAGTGGTTTTGACGACGGGTACGTTTTTGCGTGGGGTGATGCATACGGGCTCTGCAAGGACCGAAGGTGGCCGGGTTGGTGAGGGTTCAGCTTCCGCGCTCTCTGCGGTGCTGCAGCGGTTGGGCTTCGAACTTGGCCGCCTCAAGACCGGGACGCCGCCAAGACTGGATCGTCGAACGATTGACTGGTCTGCGTTGGATCCTCAGCATGGAGACACCCCTCCCGTGCCCTTCAGTGATCGCAGCCCAGACATCATGCCGTCTGGTCGATTCCCACATCTGCCTCAAGTGGAATGCCGCATGACGGCCACCACGCCGGCCATTCACGAGCTTATCCGGGCGAATTTGGATCGGGCCCCGATGTTTACTGGCGAAATTGAGGGGCGAGGCCCGCGGTATTGCCCGTCCATCGAAGACAAGGTGGTTCGGTTTGCCGATCGTGAAAGCCACTTGGTGTTCTTGGAGCCAGAAGGCTTGGCGACCCACTCGGTGTATCCCAATGGCATCAGCACCTCTCTGCCGCTGGACGTGCAGCAGGAAATGATTCGACGACTGCCCGGGTGTGAACACGCAGAAATTTTGCAGCCGGGGTATGCGGTGGAGTACGACATGGTTCCGGCGTGGCAGATCGACGCCACTGGTGAAACGAAAAGTATTCCCGGATTGTTCTTGGCCGGTCAAATCAATGGCACCACTGGGTATGAAGAAGCGGGGGGGCAGGGGTTGATGGCTGGCTTGAATGCAGCGCGTCGGGTGATGGAGGAGGAGCCCATTCGTCTGGGCCGAGATGAGGCGTACATCGGCGTCATGATGGATGAC
>CALDQF010000428.1 GCA_937911845.1 uncultured Phycisphaera sp.
GTACGGGACAAATTGCCCAAGCACCAACGTGCGAATTCCGACGAAAGAGACCATGTCTTGCCACTCCCAGCATTGGCAATGATCATTTTTTGGGTGGGGGGCCCGAACTGTTGAGGGTGGAATTCCATCATTCAGACTCCTCTTCTTCAGCGTCCACAGTGCGAATTCCCTCACCCCACAACACACCAAACCGATCCCGATCGAACGCCCCCATCTCTTCCAACTCAAACTCAGTCAATGGGTTCGCCTCAAGCGCCAGAACACGGATCAAAATCTCATCAGCACACCCATTGGCCGATGCAAAGTCGTCCAAGTCCCATGAAAGAAGATCAACCCTGGTCTTCTTCAAGTGCTGGGGAAGCAAGATGTACCCAACTTCAACTTCACCCGTACCGTCTTCAAGGAGTCTCTGGCGATAGAGAGGAAGTTGCAGGTCAAACCACTGAATATCGCCGTCCTTGAAGACCTTTCTGTGTGCGCTTTCCGCCGTTACTGATCCGTCATTCCCGGTTTTGTAGTCAAACGCGCGACGACTCCCATCGCTGTGGCGATCCACGCGGTCAATTTTTCCTGTCACCACAATCTCCGGAGCCACCTCCCGAATCAAAGGAGCAATCGGTCCCGGAGAATTTGGTTCGTCAACTTTGCGATCGGTAAAGTGCAACTCGACATGCTCGATGTGCCAACCGTCACTGGCTAATGTTTGCTGATGCTCAGAGAATGCCTTCAAACGGGACTGTGCAATCTCAATTTGCAATTGCAGCGCGGGAGGTCTCTTTTTCCCAAACATGTCGTTTGCATACGCCAAGAGGTGGGATTTCATTCCGGCGTAGATGCGGCTGGCATCCTTCGTTGGTCCGTTGGTAATTTCTTCTCGACCCCATCGTTCCAAAGCACCATGAATCAAGTTGCCAAACCCAATTGCATCAAGCTCTGGCCGCCAAGGGGCAACAGTCCGACCCAGACTGAGTTTTTTCAAAACGAAGCGCAGTGGAGAGTCCAACCAAGTCCGAAATTCCGTCACAGACACACGTTCCACTCTGGGGAGGACAGATGGCACCAAAGGGAATTTGACGTCTTGCGTGCTGTCGTTGTGTTGAACGATCTCCGTCGAAACCCGAATAGTTTGATCCAAACGGTCACACAGCAACCTGGGTAGCCGCTCCACTGTTTCTGGAAGATCGGGAAGCAACAACCGACTGGGCAACAGGCGATCCCCCTGAGAAGATTCACGCGCCACCACATAATCAATCTGAGCGCTGGAAGATCGAGACGATTCAAGCAGCCACACCAGCCATGTGTCCCGAGCCGTTCGTGTCTTTTGACTCGAGAGTCCACACTGGTCCCGAAGTGAATCAGGAAGCAA
>CALDQF010000429.1 GCA_937911845.1 uncultured Phycisphaera sp.
GGGCAACACATTGTGACCCAGTATTTGGATCGATTGGAAGCGATTCGATCGACGGAGTCCACAGAAGTCCCCTTTGCGGTGGCCCGGACCAGAATCATGCCCAGAATTCAGCCTCTTTCGATTTTTCAGAAATTGGACCGTGAGCAAGTTGCCCATCTTCCCTTTGTCAACGACACCGTCATTGTGTACGTCTTGGACCTTCCGACGGCCACCGTCAGTTTGACCGTGGATCAGTTGTTGGGTTGGGGGATCGATGCCAATCAAGCTGATGTGCTGGCTCGACGAAATCTCATGCGCCACCGAGATGCGCCACGCATTGTGGATTCACGAGAGGGGGGGAAGGCTGCACTCTTTTGCCGTCGTGATGGTTACGACGCCTCTCGGTTGTTGGCGGAAGACCTTCACGAGCGTCTTTCTCCAATTTTGGGGGGGGATTTCCTTGTCTCTTTGCCTTCTCGTGACTCCTTCTTGGCGATTTCCACCAAGGATTCTGATTTTGTCATCCGGATGCGTGAACGGACTCAAATCGACCATCGGCGCTTGCCCTACCCCATCTCACCTGACTTTTTCCACGTCTCACGAGACGGAGTCAGTGGAACGGTCCGGGAAGCGGCCTGAGGCTGGCAAGACCGGCGTGCAGGTGTCACAATCTTGTGCCGTGAAAGTCCTGGTCATTGACAATTACGACTCCTTCACCTGGAACTTGGTGCATCTTGTGCATCAGGTCTGCCCGGCTGCCGAAGTCCGAGTGGAACGAAACGATGCCATCCTTGTGTCGGAGGCAGAAGATTGGGGCCCCAGCCACTTGTTGATCTCACCGGGACCTTGCACTCCTGCGGAGAGTGGCTGCAGTCGAGAGATGTTGACTCATTTCGGTGGAAAAATCCCGGCCCTTGGCGTCTGTCTTGGTCACCAGTCGTTGGCTGATGTTCACGGTGGGACTGTGGATCGAGCGCCACGTCTGATGCATGGCAAGACCAGTTTGATCCACCACAACAATGAAGGTTTGCACGCCAACCTCCCAAACCCCTTTACCGCGATGCGTTACCACTCCTTGATTGTTGAGCCTGACGACCTTCCTTCTGATCTTTCCATTACAGCCTGGACGGAGGAGGGAGAGATCATGGGCCTCAAGCGTCCTGGAACCTCAGGGCTTTATGCGATCCATGGTGTCCAGTACCATCCCGAATCCTTTTTGACCCAGGGCGGGGACTTGCTTATGCACAACTTCTTGACTGAGGAGCCGCAACCATGATTGTTCGAATTCTCTCCCTCTCAGCTTTGTGGACTTTGTCTTTGGGGGCTACAGCTTCCGCTCAAGATATGGCGGCCATGTACGCCCAGGGCTTCAAGCTTGATGCAGAACTGAAAGCGCGGTCCGCCCCAATCATGCCCACATTGAGATGGCAGCGCGAGGTCACTTTTGCCGAAGACCTGCCGGTAAAAGAAGGAAAATCCACTACCAGTTTGGCCTTGGATTTGTTGCATCCTGCTGATTCAACCAGCAAGCCAAGGCCTTTGGTTCTTTTTGTCCATGGTGGCGGTTGGACTTCTGGAAACCGATCGATGGGTGAAGGCTTCTTGCCCTTGTTTGCGGGTGGCGGAGCTGTAGCGGGGACTTTGTCGTACCGTCTTTCTCGCGATGCTCCCTATCCGGCAGCCCTGCAAGATGTGGCCGCCGCGCTGGCCTGGATTCGGACCAACGCCGATTCGCTCGGGGTGGACCCTGATCGAATTGCCATTTGGGGACATTCTGCCGGGGCTCAATTGGCTATTCACACGGCCGTCTTTGATCCGGAGCGTGCGGAAGGCATCCGCTGTGCGGTTGGGGTGGCCGGGCCGTACAACCTCCTGCT
>CALDQF010000430.1 GCA_937911845.1 uncultured Phycisphaera sp.
GATCTCGGCCACCGGGGAAGAACCCTGTGCCCACCATGCATTCTTCGCGAACAATCACCGGAACGCTCATTGGGGTGAACCCATGATGTTCGGTCATCATCTCCAGAGCCATACGCATGACGGCTTCGTGCAAACGCATGCCATCACCCCTCAACACGTAATGGCGACTTCCCGCCATCTTGACTCCTCGGGCAAAGTCAACCAGATCGTGCTGCTCGACTAATTCCAAATGGGTCCGGGGCGCAAATCCTCGCTGAGCTTCAAAAGGCTGGTCGGGGTCAAAGTCGGATGACCAACGCCGCCGCTCGACGTTGGCGGATGCATCTGGCCCGACCACCACATCGGGAGCGGGAGGCTGAGGGATGGTCAACAGTAATTCTTGAAGCTTGGGATCAATCGCTGTGATCGCGGCTTCTGCTTCTTGCACTTTGCTCTTCAACGCCGCGGGCTCCGCCTCCAAGGTGGCCAACTCTTGCTCGAGCGCTGGCTTCTCTTCATCGGAAGCCTTCTTGATGGCCCCTTTCAACTGACCCATTCGAGGTCCAGTTTCCTTCGCCAACTTCTTTTGCTCGGCTCGCGCTGATTCCATCTGCGACAGCAACGCTCTTTTTTGAGCATCAAGCTCTAGCAGTTCATTGATATGAACCACTGTGCCCTTGGCTTCAGCGCCCCGTCGAAAATGGTCGGGGTCATTTCGCAGCGATTTGAGATCGATCATGCATCATCTCCAGGGCGACGCCAAGACGGCGGAGCGGCCCAGCCCAGTTTGGCCGCAAGGGTGGCCCCGAAGGGTCGTTCGGGGTGTCGAAGAAAACGAAGAGTTTGGTAATGGGAATGAACTTCAACTCGGTCCCCGGCACGGAGACTCTCGGCCAATCGACCATCCTGCACCAAAGATGAACCTTCGTTGGCATGGTGGACATTCAAGGCCACGCTCGCTTCGCCGGGAAGAACCAAGGGACGCCAAGCCAAAGAATGGGCGGCAAGAGGCACCAAGATCGTGGCTTCCAAGCCTGGAGCCACAATGGGTCCTCCAGCACTTGCGGCATGCGCGGTCGACCCTGCACTGGTGGCCACGATCAAACCATCTCCTAAGAATCGGGGGATGGCTCCTCCATCGACTTCACCCTCAAGTTCGATGGCCCGAAAAGGTTGCCCTGCAGCCAAGACCACGTCGTTGACCGCGCACCCCGTGGCTGCTTCTTGTCCATCTCGGAGCAACCGCCAATGCAACGCATGACGATTTTCAATGCTCAATGTCCCAGCACGGATGGCGTCCAGATACAGCGGCAATTCTTCCACTTCAAAAGCGGCCAAGAATCCCAGACGACCTCCCGAGACCCCCAGGATCCTTGAAGAAGCTCCAGCATCGAGGACCTGTCGGGCCACCCGCATGATGGTGCCATCCCCACCTACCGCGACCACGATGTCGGCTCGACCCACCTCATGCACGACCCGCTCGGGCACGTTCGTACCAAGGACGGAACGAACCCCTTCAGCTACGTTTGTGTCGCAGCCTTCGCCAATCACCAATTCAAAAGTTGGGGAGGTCATGGGAATCCAACATCGTACCGGAGCACGCATCTGGATTCCCCCTCAATCATGACACCAGGCCCTGAGTAAGGCGCATAAATGCAGTTTCAAGGTCGATTCTTTCGGCGGAGAGTCCGCGAACCCGGACCCCGGCCGTGACCAGACGTGCATTGATGCCCGCCGCATCCAATGTGGTTCCCGTCTTGAGGTGAACCACCAAGCGATCCTTGGTGCCCTCATCAACCGCCACCGACCGAACGCCATCCAAGGCCCCAAGCAGGCTCAAGGCCGAGTCTATTCCCCCGTCAAGCTCACACTCCAAACGCGTCCCCGAGCGGGCCGCGTCCAATGCAGACTGGACCGACCCGGCAAAGACCAATTTACCGCGTTCCAAGATTCCCACTGAAGTGCAAAGTTCAGCCAGCTCATGAAGAATGTGGGAAGAAATCAAGATGGTTTTGCCCAAGTCACGAAGCGTCCTAAGCAACTCTCGCATTTCCACCCGAGCCCTGGGATCCAAACCTGAGGCTGGTTCATCGAGCAACAGCACTTCGGGATCGTGCAACAAGACGCGGGCCACCGCCAACCGTTGACTCATGCCTCGAGACAAACCAGAAATGGGCGCTTCCGCTTTGCCGCCAAGGTCGGTGAGCGACAAGGCGTCATCAACCACCTGGCTCCGTCGGGAGCCGGTAATGCCATAGCAACTGGCAAAGAACTGCAGATACTCACGAACCAACATGTCTTCGTAAGCCCCCAAGAAATCGGGGACGTACCCGATTAACGGTCGGATATGTGAGTTTTGCCAGCCCACCGTGAACCCGCACACCCGCGCTTCCCCCGAAGTCGGCTTGAGCAAGGTCGCCAAAATTTTGATGGTGGTGGTCTTCCCCGCACCATTGGGCCCGATGAAACCGAAGCATTCACCGGCCTCAACTTTGAGGTTCAGATCATCCAACGCCACCAGAGATCCGTAGCGTCGAGAAAGATGATGGGTCTCAAGGATGGCCACAGATTCACCGCTCCTTCACGGGTAGGGGAAGAAAAGCCCTTACCAACACAGTACCGGATGAGGTTGGATCTCCTCCATCAACCCAAGGACCACCTGGCGCTGGGACATCATCAAGAAAACCAATAACCATCAAACCGGAAGAGCCCAAACGCAATCCCCCACCAAATCGTCGGGCACTTCCGATGACCAACGGACTCACGGACATTGAGAGTTCACCAGGATTCAACCACGGAGTGGGGTGCGCCAGGGGCCAAAGCGCAGCATCAAGAATGCGATTCCGGAGATTCATCGTTGGCCGTTGACCAAAATCACCCCGGAAGGATTCTCGTGGCCGCCAACCTCGATCCTCAAGCGTGTCATCCAGTCGAGACCAACTTTGGGTGAAGTCTTTTTGGCTTAGATCCAATGGGACCCCAGGTGCCCATCCTCCGGGAGCAGCAATGTTGGCTTCGAAAGCCACCACGGGCAAACGCCCCGGATCGGTAAAAGTCGAAAGATCTTCACCGGCGACGGACTGTCGACGCCGTGGCGCAGATTCTTCCAACACCGCAATCAAACGAACTTGTTGCAAGGGAGCGGGAAATGAATGCACCAGCACGCCCTGCACTTTGTCAACGAGATCCAAATATGGCGCGGGCTCTGACTTCAGCCGGACCACCCCCCATGTTTCGTTGGGGGCCAGTGATCCCGTCCAA
>CALDQF010000431.1 GCA_937911845.1 uncultured Phycisphaera sp.
CAAGCCCTCTCGCGAAGCAATGATGCAGCCGTGCTGCCCCTTTTTGACCACCGCAAAATTTGGACCAAGATCGAGGAGTTTCTGTGCGGCATCGACCAGTGAAGGCGCACCAGTAAATGAAGTGGCCTCTTCTTCATTCATGACCACACCATGCACCCGAGACAGCAAGGATTCAAGTTCAAGACGAGCGACATCAATCCAAAGCCCCATGGTGTCGGCCACGGCAAGCTCAACCGAGGGCATCGCGTCCAAGAGAGCCGATTGCTGGGCTGGGTGTGAATTGCCAAGCAAGACCTTGGAGACGCTCGCCACACTTGGAGGCACGGGAGGTGGGGAGCCCTCAAGCACACCCAAAATTGTGAAATCAGTGGTCCGCTGGTCAGGATTGTCGCCATAGCAGCCCCCCCACTGGAATGTTTCTTCACCTGATCGCACATCAAGGCCTTTAAGCCCGACACCGATAGAACTCAATGCATCGGTATGAACCGAGGGGAAGTCTTCCCCAACCGCCCCGATCAACTCCACACCATCGGAGAGGAGGGCGGCTGCGGTTGCGGCGTAGGACGCAGAGCCGCCGAGAACGCGGTCAGCAGACCCCCATGGGGCCCGAATGGTGTCGATGCCGATCGTTCCGCCGACGACCAGGCCGCTCACGAGGCCTGCTCCGCCAAGTGCGTCGAAGCGATACGCCGCAACACGGTGTGCAGGATGCCGCCTTGATTCCAGTAGCCGACTTCGACTGGTGTATCCAAACGACACACTGCGTTGAAATCAATGGCCGTAGCGTCTTCTTTGGTAGCGCGTACCGAGACAGAACAGCCGGGACTCAAGTTGTCTGGGATGCGAATGTCAAAGACTTCGTGACCAGTTAAGCCCAGGGATGAAGCAGATTCGCCGTCACCAAAGCAAAGCGGTAGCACGCCCATCCCGACCAGGTTTGAGCGGTGAATCCGCTCGAAGCTCTCCGCAATCACGGCTTTCACGCCAAGAAGGAAAGTCCCCTTGGCTGCCCAGTCACGGCTGGAACCCATGCCGTAGTCTTTGCCCGCGAGAACAATCAGTGGTGTCCCAGCATCTTTCGATGCAGAAGCGGCCTCATAAATCGAGGTCAACTTGCCCGTGGTGAAGTCGGTGGTGAATCCACCCTCGGTCCCGGGAGCCAACTCGTTTCGCACGCGTACATTGGCAAAGGTGCCCCGAGTCATGATCCGGTCGTTGCCCCGACGAGAACCGTACGAATTGAACATCGAGACCGGGACACCTCGATCGACCAACCACTGACCGGCAGGGGAATCCTTTTTGATCACTCCGGCAGGTGAAATATGGTCAGTCGTTACCGAGTCAGAGAGTTTGGCCAAGACCCGTGCACCTTCGATATCGGATCGTTCAGATACGTCATCGCCCAGATCGGCGAAGAATGGCGGGTTCTGGATGTATGTTGAGGCTTCATCCCACTGATAGCGGGCCCCACCTTCAACCTCAATCGCCCGCCAAGCATCGGACCCCTCAAACACTGTGGCATATTCGGTCTCGAACTGGTCCCGGCGAACGTGAGCCCTCACAGCAGCATCGACCTCCTCCGGCGTGGGCCAAACTTCGGAGAGCATGACTGGATCTCCATGAGAATCGACACCAATAGGCTCAGATTCGAGATCAATATCAACCGTTCCGGCGACGGCGTAAGCGACCACCAAAGGCGGAGAGGCAAGCCAGTTGGCTCTGATGTCTGCACCAATACGGCCTTCAAAGTTCCGATTGCCGGAAAGAACGGAGCATGCCACAAGGTCGTTCGAATGGATAGCGTCCCGAATCGGATCCGGAAGCGGACCCGAGTTCCCAATGCACGTGGTGCAGCCGTAGCCGACGGTGTGGAAGCCAAGGGATTCGAGGCCATCCATCAGGCCGGCCGATTCCAAGTAACTGGTCACCACTCTTGAGCCCGGAGCAAGCGATGACTTGACCCAAGGCTTACGTCGAAGACCGCGGGCCACCAACTTCTGGGCCAAGATTCCTGCGGCCATCATCACGGACGGATTTGAAGTGTTCGTGCAACTGGTGATGGCGGCAATCACAACGGAACCATCACGCAGGGTCTCTGCTCCACTTTCAAGCTGCGCCTCGGCTGTGCGAGACTCACCGATTTCTCGGTTAAAGTCCTCGACCAGAACGTCGCGCCAATTGCTTTGCATTTCGCTGAGATCTACGCGATCCTGTGGTCTTCGGGGGCCTGCGAGCGCGGGTTTGACTTTCGCAAGGTCCAACTCAATAACCTTGGTGTACTTCGCAGTTTTATGAGGGTCATGCCAAAGACCTTGGGCCTTACAGCACTCTTCCACCGTGGAGCACAGTTCCTCGGAACGACCAGTGGCCAGCATGTAATCAACTGTTCGCTCATCAACGGGGAAGAAGCCCATTGTGGCGCCGTATTCAGGCGCCATGTTGGCAATGGTCGCACGGTTGGCCAGCGGCATGGCCGTCAAACCGGGCCCGAAAAATTCGACAAACTTGGAGACAACGCCTTCCGCCCTCAGGAGCTCGGTGATGCGGAGCACCATGTCGGTCGCAGTTGCCTCTTTTGGGAGTTCACCCGACAAGCGCATACCAATGACCTCGGGCAAAACCATCGAAACAGCCTGCCCGAGCATCACGGCTTCCGCTTCAATGCCACCGACGCCCCATCCAACGACGCCAAGGCCGTTGATCATCGTGGTGTGGGAGTCAGTGCCAACGAGAGAGTCTGGATAGATCCAAAAGCCATCGTCCATGACCACGGTGGCGAGGTGCTCCAAGTTGACCTGGTGCACGATGCCCATGGCCGGGGGGACCACCCGGAAATTATCGAAGGCTTGCTGGCCCCATTTCAAGAATCGGTAACGTTCCCCGTTGCGCTCAAATTCAAGATTGCCGTTGATGGTGAGGGCTTCGCCTGAAGCGAATGCGTCGACTTGCACTGAGTGGTCGATCACCAAATCACAAGGAACGAGTGGATTCACCAAAGAGGCCGCGTCGGAATCACCAGTCATGCGAACGATGGCGTCTCGCATGGCGGCAAGGTCAACAACCGCGGGAACACCTGTAAAGTCCTGCAGAATGACCCGACCAGGTGCGAAAGGAATTTCGACCTGCCCCGCCTTCCCACGGGCCCAATTAAGAATGTTCTCGATGTCATCAGAAGTGATAGACGAGCCATCACACTTTCGAGCCGCCGCTTCGAGCAAAACGCGAATGGAGTACGGCAGTTCATCAAGACGCTCGCCAGCCAAAGCGGGAAGGTCGATGTAAGAGCGGTCTCCAGAGTCGGTGGACATGGTGCCCCGGTATGACTGAGGGTCATTGGTCATAAGCAAATTCTTTCAGTGAATGAGAGGTCAAACCGACAAATGAACAATCAGGGGCGGAGCAATTCGGCAAAAGGTCGAAGCTCTATGGGCCAGCTTGATAACGGAAGGATCATGACACTCCAGGGATCGAGGAGCCCATCGCCATCAAGATCCCAATCAATCAGTCGGCCTGGAGTCTGAGATGTGCCCTTCGGCGGAACCAATTCGAGCAGAATCTCGAGAGGATCCTGATTTGCAGATGATCCGGCCAGCGCCGACAACAAGGAAGGCTGTTGACCGGTACGAGGTTGATCTTCGGGTCGGTCTGGGTTTGAACGTTCGCTGGATACGTCTACAACCGGGATGGCAAGAGACTCGAAGGGCAAAGAAACATCGGTGAAAAGCGGGGTCCCAGTATGGGTGTCTGACACGGATGATTCTCTCGTTTCTTGCACAGGCGATGGTGAAGTGGACTTGAGAGGAAGAATTTCGGCGGCACATCCGGTGCCCAACGCGGCAATCAGCACCGCATCAAGATCTGCCTGGTCAATCACATTCTCAGATCCTGCAGTAGTAGCGTCAACGTTGACGGCAAGCCCGGTAG
>CALDQF010000432.1 GCA_937911845.1 uncultured Phycisphaera sp.
AGGGTGAGGAAGTTGATATTTTTTTAACTTATTTTGATCACGATAAAATCATAATCGGGTCCATCGAAGAACTTGAGCCAAACTTTTTCAAGGCATCGGCGACGGTGCCGGACGCCCAAGTCCAACTTTTTTTGCGGCAGATTCACCAAGCCAAAGGGGCCACTGCGCCGGCCTCAGAGCAAGACATCCTCGATTCGTCAAAACTGCTTGTGTACACGGTTTGGGAGGAGATTGCTTACCGCCAGGGCCGCCTGAATGTCGGTCCTCCAAAGTTTGATACTGAAGAATCTGAAGGTGTCGTGAAGCCAGGCCATGATTTGCGAATTGTGCTCTCTGGGGCTCTGTATCCGGAGCCTGATCTTGCCCAGATGATGAACATCAAAGTGCCCGCCGAGCCAGTTGAGTTTGTACCCGAAATGATCGATCAGGAGCTGAATGACCAGCGACTTGATCTCGGCGAGGTCAGAGCCGATGTCTCTCGGGCCGATCGAGGTTCGACGATCTTTGGTCGCTTGTCATTCGCCCCTGAAGGTTCGGATGAGGTGATGCAAAGCAGCGGCTTGGTTCGCCTCCCGCTATCAGGCTCGGATTGCGCTTTTGGGACCACGTATCTTCAAGATGCTGTCCAAGCCTTGCTGGGTGCTGAGGTTGGCGAGGTGACTTGGGATGGTCCCCCTCCTCCTGAATACCGCGAAGTTGTGAAAGCTCAGCTTGGAACTTACAGGTTGTTGATTGAGAACATCGAACATCGTGTCCCGAGTTCGTTGGCCGAGCTGGTTTCTCATTATCACATGCGAGATGAACATGAACTTAGAGATGTTGTAGAAGCCGCCATCCGAAATCAACTCGAGGTGAAGAACAACGCGGCACGAGAAAATGCTCTCCTTGGGAAGCTCATGGATAATGCCCCAGATCTGCCCAAGGTTGAGGCCGACTTGGTCGAGTCTCAGGCAACCCAGGAACTTCTCTCTCAGCTCCAAGCCCAAGGCTTGAGCGATAGCGAAGTGCGGGACCAGATGGATGGCACGCAGCGAACTTTTGCAATCAACAGTGCCATCATGCGACATAAATTGCATGTGGTTCTGACTTTGTTGGAAAACAAACTAGAAGTAAAAATTTCCGAGGATGACTTCTCAGCGGTGATTCGAGAAGAGGCAGCGAAGAAAGGCCTTCGACCTGATGAATACAAGTCAAAGATTCTCTCAGAAGGCCGGCTGGGCGAAATTCAAGCCTTGGTGACGAAGCAGAAAATCCTTCGGATATTGTTGCAAAAGATCGACTCGCAATGATCGGTATTCGGAGGGAAATTCTCCAGGCAAGTGAAGGTTCGAAGGCCTCTAATCTGACTTCGCTTGAGGCACATTGCCGAAACCAGATCTTTCTGAAGGGTGATCTCCCCGATCTCAAACTTGACTTGTTCCACATTTCGAGTTTCCGTAGAAATTACCTTGCCACTTTGAGTCGCTATCGAGCGTTGCCAGAGTCCTTTTCTCAGAATCCAATCAATCGACTTCTGTTCGCTCAGGCACACACTCGCGCGGGCAATCTTCAGGAGGCCAAGCTGGTTCTTTCGCGGGTTGACCCCGACTCCAGCGACGTGGCGAACAATAAGTTGGGTATGTCAGCTGAAATTGCCTGCATTGAGAAGGATGCCGATGCCCTCGAGGAATTTACGGATCGTCTCTTCCCAAAGGAACAGATTTCTCGTGAGTACTTTCGGTATCGCTCACTGCTCAACGAACTGAAGAAAGGCCAAGTTGCCTCAGAACTCTTTTTAAAGACAGCCCTCACCAAAGATCTTTCGCCAAAAATTGAGGCAACCGTTGCATCACTTTTGGCCATGCACTGTGACCGGAACCGTGATTTTTCTCAGGCTTTTGCTTTCGCTTCCCAAAGTGGTCGTGCGTTGCTCAAGATGCACACGGCCGTGGACCAAGTGGCCCTTGCTGATAGAGTCATCGAAGCTTCACTTCATTCTGAAGTCCACGACCATGGTGGTGATACCCGCCCGGTATTTGTGGTTGGAATGCCTCGATCGGGTACCACCCTATTGGAATCGATGTTGATGGCGCATCCACAGGCTGATGGCGTTGGTGAGTCACCCGACCCCGTGGCCATGATTGAATTGGCTTGCCACCGTTTACGATGCAGCCTGTCCGAATTGCACCTCAAAAACGACGCGCCTCTTTTGGTCGATTTCGCTACCGAGCAACTTTCTCGTCTCCATGCGGCGGGGGCAGAGGGCGACCGGATTGTCAACAAAAGCCTGTGGCTGGACCGCTACGTCGGCATTTTGGCGTCAATGTTCCCTGGATCGAGGTTCATTTGGATCCATCGTGATCCTCGTGACAATCTTTTGTCTTGTTTTCTGCATTACATCGGAGCTGCCCAAGCCGCCACGGTCCCGGAACTCATCAAGGCCCGGTTGGCTCATGAGAAGCTAATGCGCCATTGGCAAAGTCGTTACCCCGGCCGTGTCCTTGAAGTTGGGTACGAAACTTTCATCTCCAACTTCGATCAAGAGGTCAAGAGAATTCTGGAGTTTTTGGATCTGCCATATCACGAAGCCTGCCTGCATTTTTACCAATCGGATCGTCTGGCCATGACTCCGTCCCGCGACCAGGTGCGTCAACCGATCAACAGCAATGCGGTCGCTCGCTGGAAAAATTACGAGCCATTCTGGGAAGAAGTCCTTGAGGCATTTCCTGCAGGCCGCGTATCGATTCCGAGCTGAGCTCACGGAGTAGGTCAATTTGCCTTTTGGCCATAGATTTCGAGGGTTTCAGGTGACACCTTTTTAGTGTTGCCTTCAAATCTTCTTCTCTTTGGTGTTACTTATCAACTAACTCTATAAATGTTGAGCGAATTTGGTACTACTCCTGAAAAGGATTCTTATTGATGCGTCTTACAACTTCAGCTTTCGAGTTGGGATCGAGCAAATCGAAATACTGACGATATCTCTTTTGATTGTCCAGTCGAAATGCAATCACCGCCGCCTCAATTCGTGGTTCTGGGATTTTTTCGCCATAGTTTGTTGAGAGTTCGTCCAGTTGATCGAGTGCTTGAGTTGTCTCGCCGGACAGGGCCAAGCACCGGAATGATTCTGAGAGCATCCTGATTCTTTGAAGGTCGTTGTTGCTGAGCTCTGAAGCGGTCTTGAATGACAGTCGTGCTTTGTGCAGATTGCCTTGCTGTTCGTGCACCATGGCCCGGATTTGATGTGCTTCAGGGACATCAGGATTGATCAGCAGAGCCTTCTCGACAGAAACGTCTGCTTGCTGGAGCGCCATCGCTAAGGACGAATCAGCCTTATGAATTTCGCTATGAACCGCGGCATCAATGAGCCAGAATTCGTAATCGGAATTCTCGTAGCTTCGAACGCGATCGAGTCGTGTCGCTGCAGATTCAAGCTGTCCTAGCTTGTAGAGAAGATCAGCACCAATGGCTTGAATAAAAGGTTGATCCGGTCTTTGTTTCAGAATCGGGGCCATTTTTTCCAGAGCTTGCTGGGGATTGTTTTGTTTGCGAATCCGGATGGTTCGTTGGATATCCGCACCCTCAGTTCTGTTCAGCCCCGTTATTTTTTTCAGACGTGGGGCCAAGGGGATTGGATTTCCCATCTGTGTTTGTTCATGCATCTCCAACAAGTCATCGTCCTGGGTGGCTCGAGCAACATAGGCAGCCAGTGATCGCACCGAAGCCCGCTCGGAGAACTGACTCAGTTTCTGGAGTTTCTCTTTTGCCTCAGTGAATTGCTCTTGTTGCACGGAAATCATGACCGAAAGCGTTAGGCTCCGGACAGAATTCTCAGATGCCGACTTGACGAGCCACGCTGATGCTTCGTCCAGTGATCCATCTTCAAAATGCCAAATCGCCAAGGTGACGGCTGCTTCTGGGTCGTTTGAACTTTTGAAGAACTCCTCGCCAACAGCGAAGGCTCTTTTAGGATTGACTTGGCGTAGGCAGTGCGCTTTCATCATTTTTGCTTCGATTTCTCCAAGTTCCTCGGCGCGACGATAGGCAACGGTTGCCTCGCTGATCCACCCATTCATGAGGCATGCATCCCCGTACGATTTCCATGCCTCAGCGTCCTGCGGATTGTTTAGGAGCGCTTTGGATTTGTTCAAGATGACACCCTTGGAAATCCTGTCAAAGTTCTGATCTGGACCAGGGCGCGGTAGTGCCGGTGCTTGGATTGTTGTTTCGTTACAACCCAGTGCCAGAAGGATGCCGAAGATGCAGAGCATTTGCATGTGATGTTTCATGAGGTCAGGCCCTTTACTCTCTCGTCTGCTACTTTAGATTTGCTTTTTTGTTGATCAACTTCTGTCCTGGCTGGACTGGTCCTGTGATCAATTTCTTGTCGCCATGCTGCTGTCTGTAATAATGACGACTGATCCCGAATCCCAAGGTCCGGTGTGCGTGCTTGAATGGCCATCACTCCACGTCACCTCGATACGCTCAATCGAACCCGAAGTCCAAACCACGTGACTGCTGGTGCTGGCATATCCAGTGGAAACGTCGATGTGGTAGGCCTGTGATGTCCCATCCGATCTCACGATACTGATTCGAGATCCCACCGCTGGGACGCTCCGGTCGTTTTGAATGTTGATTCGTGTGGCGGGGGGTTGCTCGAGCTCAGGGTTGCTGAGCCACAGTTGGGCCGGGCCGTCCCGGGACACCATGATCAGATCAACCCGGCCATCTCCATTGATGTCGCCGTGGGCCAC
>CALDQF010000433.1 GCA_937911845.1 uncultured Phycisphaera sp.
TGGGGCGGGCGGACACCAAGCTGCGAGCGCCCAGTCGTACCGCGCGATCCATGGCGGCATCTTCTGAAAGAAAAGCCACCCCGCAAGGGCGCGGGGTGGCGGGTTGATCTTCCTTTGGCATGGACCTTAAGCCTTAAGGACGTCCTCTGCCAAACGCGGAGGAAGCATTCGGTACTCAAGAGGCTCCATTGTGCTGGAGGCGCGTCCCTGGGTGAGGCCACGAAGGGTCGAGGTGTAGCCAAACATCTCTGAGAGGGGTACCTCGGCAGTAATGATTCTGACGATTCCGCGGAGCTCAGAATCGACGATTTGGCCACGACGGGATGAAATGTCGCCAGAAACGGTGCCAAAAAAGTCTTCCGGGGTGGTGACGATGACTTTCATGATGGGTTCGAGCAGCCCGATACCGGCTTCACCACAGGCCAATTTGAAGGCGAGTCGTCCAGCTTGCTCAAAAGCAACCTGGCTGGAGTCAACGTCGTGGTAAGAGCCAAACACCAATTCGACGAAGACGTTGACCATGGGGTAGCCACCAAGAACGCCACTCTTCGCAGTTTCTCGAACACCATATTCCACACTTGGAATGTATTCCTTGGGAATCACACCTTGTGAAATCGAGTCCTTGAAAGCAACGCCATCCTTCATGACAAGTCCCAGTTCTTCGGCTTCGGAAGGTGTCATTGGTTTGACTGTCAAGACTGCATCGCCATATTGACCGCGACCACCAGTTTGTTTGACAAACTTGCCCCGAACTTCATTTGCAGCGCCACTCAGTGATTCGCGATATGACACCTTGGGAGTGCCAACATTCACGCCAATTTTCATGTCACGAACTAGGCGGTTTTTGATGATTTCGAGGTGAAGTTCCCCCATACCAGCGATGATGGTTTCACCGGTCTCGTCGTTGTACTCAGACCGGAACGAGGGGTCTTCCCTACGGATGGTGACCAATGCGTCGCCAAGCTTTTTTCGATCATCAGCGGTTTGCGGTTCAATGGACATCGAAATGACGGGATCAGGGAAGTGCATTCGTTCCAGAATGATTGGATCAGCTTCCGAGCACAGCGTGTCCCCGGTCATCGAATTTTTCAGTCCGACAACGGCGATGATCTGACCGGCTTCGCACGAGTCGAGTGCATCGCGGTCCTTTGCGTGCATCTCGAAGATTCGAGAGATGTTCTCTTTCTTGTTGTTGCCTGGGTTCAAGAGGCGTGAGCCTCGGTCAAGGGTGCCCGAGTACACCCGCAGATACGTCAAGTCACCATGGGTGTCGTTCACAATTTTGAAGACCAATGCGGAGAATGGTGCGTCAGGGGTGTGAGGCCGGCTCAGTGCGACTTCCTCGTCCTTGGGATCAGTGCCTTCAACGTCAGGAACCTCGGTTGGATTGGGCAGATAGTCGATCACGCCGTCGAGAACGCGCTGCACACCGATATTTTTGAGGGCCGAACCGCAGAACACGGCGTAGCCCTCTTGTCCCAAGACAGCCTTCCGTACTGCCTTGCGAATGTCGGCTTCGGTGATTCCATCCTCGTCTTCGAGGTACTTCTCCATCAAGTCATCGTCGAACTGCGAGGCTGTCTCAATCATTTCTGACCGGTACATGGTCGCGGAGTCTTGGAGTTCATCCGGAATGTCACGCTCCTCAACCACTTCACCTTTATCGCCAGTGAAGAAATAGGCTCGCATGGTGATGAGGTCGACCATTCCCTCGAACGTGTCTCCAGCCCCGATTGGAATCTGAACCGGAATCGGAACCACACCGAGTCGCTCTTTGATTGAGTTGTAGGAGAAGTCGAAGTCAGCGCCAAGCTTGTCCATCTTGTTGATGAAGCAAATGCGGGGGACGCCGTATCGGTCGGCTTGACGCCACACGGTTTCTGATTGTGCTTCGACACCCTCTTTTCCGTCAAACACAACCACAGCGCCATCAAGCACACGCATGGAGCGTTCGACTTCAATGGTGAAGTCAACGTGACCTGGGGTGTCGATGAGGTTGACGTGGTACTTCACATCATCCTTGGTCCAGAAGCAAGTGGTGGCTGCGGACTGGATCGTGATGCCGCGTTCTTGTTCTTCCTCAAGGAAGTCCATGGTTGCGGTGCCTTCGTGTACTTCGCCGATCTTGTAGCTGCGTCCGGTGTAATAAAGAACACGCTCAGTCACGGTGGTTTTGCCCGCGTCAATGTGGGCGCAAATGCCGATATTGCGGACTTTGCTCAGATCGAGTGCCATGGATGTGATCCTTGGTAATGAAGACAGAAAAGAGGATCCAGAACGGCGTTCCGGCGAACCGAAGATTCTAGCGGAACTCGGCGAAGGATTCACCGGTCTCGTATGAGATCCCGTCGCGGAATGTGAAGTCGTTCGGGGAGATCACCAATTTCGGCGACCCATCGCCGGCCATCTTGGACGTATCCCGCAGTTGGCTTGAGACCAGGCAGCTTTTTTCCGAAAAAGGTGTTCAGCCGGTTCATTAACAGTTCTCGGACCGTTTTGGCCGCCATGGAGGCCAATGCCACCGGAAGGTGCCGGCCGTCTGCTTGTGTTTCAAAGCCAATATGGAGGATCTTTTGGTCGCGTTCGATGCGATAGCGGCTGATCTCTGGCGTCTCGGCGACCGTACTAATCGTGCCTCCGTGAAATTTTGACGACAAGAGTGGTTGGTATCGCATGAGGCCACCCTGTCGGTCCACAACCACCCGCGGGCTCTCTTGATGCATGTCCATGGACAACATCTCCCGGAGGAGTCCAAACAGAAGTGTTGTATTGGCGGAGGACTTGTTACCCAAGGCTTCAAAAAGTTCGTTCAAGCATCGGGGGTGGGTGGCCTTCGCGCGTACCAGCTCGATCTGGATTCCATTTTCACTGGCAATTCGGTTCAGCTTCGCCCGGCGAAGCGATCGCTGCCCCTGATCAAGTCCATCAAGGAGTTCGAGATTAACCGGTTCTGATTCAAACGGGCCAAGGTCATCCACGCCGACGGCGCGGAGTAAATCTTCGTCGTTGGTGATTTCAGTGCTGGTGGCAATTTCAACAAAAGGCACCAGGCCGGCAAGCAGGTTTCGAAGGGGGAGCTTGGAACTGCTCTTGAGCTTTTTTGAGTCGGTGACTGGGATGTCACA
>CALDQF010000434.1 GCA_937911845.1 uncultured Phycisphaera sp.
TGATAATGTAGAGGTCGGCAGTTCAACCAGTACGTCTCGGGACGCTTTTACGACAAATCCTTCTACGCCCCCAAGGACACCGTGGTCGTAGAAGCAGTTTCCAACGGGGCTTCAGGCTGTGACTGCTTCCAAGACCCTGGTGAATATTGCGACCTTCCTCCCGGAGCGATCGGTGATATCCCAGTGTGGTCTTCGTACATCCTTTCCCCGTCTGCGATGTACTCACCCAACTTCATGACACCAACCGCAGCCCAACCCTTCAGCAACCCATTTGCGAAGCCTGGCACCTTCCGGTCACCAGGGATGGATCAAGCCAAATACTCGGCTCTGAAGACCCACATGACCGAGCACCACTGGTTGCAAGCACGGCGTGCCGAGTGCAACCCAAGCTTCCAGCCTGGAACCTACGGTGGTTGTGAGCCCTATTACTTCAACGGCTCATGGGAATCGAACCCAGCCACGGTCTTCTACGACGCTCATACTGAAACCGTGGGTGTCCGGAAGGCCGAACGGGCCGATGGTCGGGTTCTGGCCCAACAGCAACAAGCTGGCCAATACCCCGCAGGCCTTTGGCACAAGCAAACCACGTTTGGGGCCGACGGGTACTACAGCGATACCGCGTATGACTTCGCCGCAACATCGTTCCACATCCTGACCACCGAAGGCATTCGCGGTCGGGACATCTTGGCCGACTGATCCAGGCCAAAATTCGGGAATCTACCGACCGGCGTCCTTTGGGACGCCGGTCTTCGTTTTGACCGATACCATCACAATCCATGGCGAGAAAGCGCATCATCACGCCGGAGCTCACCCCCGACGATCAGGGCGGAGAACTATCGGTTCGCCCAGAACAGTTGTCCGACTACCTCGGACAACCGGAACTGGTGGAACGGCTTCGAATCTCTCTGGAAGCAACCAAAGACCGTGGCGGCGCTTTGGATCACGTTCTTCTGCATGGACCTCCAGGACTTGGCAAAACCACACTGGGACGAATCATTGCCAATGAACTAGGCACCACCCCCCATACGACATCGGGACCTGTTCTTATGCAGCCCAAAGATTTGGTTGGCATGCTTTTGAAACTCCAAGCCGGAGATGTGCTGTTCATCGACGAGATCCATCGATTGCCAGCTCCTGTGGAAGAGTTCTTGTACTCCGCCATGGAAGATTTCCATGTTGATGTCACGATCGACTCCGGCCTGCACGCCACAACCGAATCCTTCAAGCTCCAACCTTTCACTTTGGTTGGAGCGACCACGCGGGCCGGTAGTTTGACTTCCGCCCTCCGCAGTCGGTTCGGACTGGTCCATCACATGACACTGTACGACCACGAAGGGCTCCAAGCTATTTTGGGAGGCGTTGCCGCCCGCCTAAAACTGAATGCCACCCCAGAAGCCTTGGCTGAATTGGCCGGAAAATCACGCGGCACCCCGCGCATTGCTATTCGACTCCTGCGAAGAACCGACGATTGGTCACGGGCCCGAGGCAGCGGTGCCATTGATCTTGAAGCCGCACAAGCTTGCCTTGAACTCTGGGGGATCGACGATGCAGGAACCGATGAGCTGGACCGTCGCTACCTCACGACTCTGGCGGAGACGTATCGAGGCGGGCCCGCAGGCGTCGAAGCGCTGGCGGCAACCATTGGGGAGGAAGCACGAACCCTCGAAGATCTGGTTGAACCTTTCCTGCTGCAGAAAGGTTTGGTGGCGAGAACGCGTTCGGGCCGTCGATTGACGGACGCGGGAGCTCACCAAATCGGGTGGACCCCACCCGATGCTCAATCGCTGTTTGGAGAAGACGACCGATGAACACCAACGAAACCCTTCCCAAGATTGCGGAGGACATCACCGACCTCATTGGCGGCACGCCCATGCTTCGCGTCCGGAACCTCGACACCGGCCCCTGCACTTTGTTGCTCAAGTTGGAGTGTCAGAACCCTGGGAACTCCATCAAAGACCGGATTGCGGTCAGCATGATCAACCAGGCCGAAGAGGAAAGGCTGCTCAAGCCTGGCGGAACCATTTATGAAGGCACCGCAGGGAACACCGGGATCGCATTGGCTTTGGTGGGCATCAGCCGTGGCTATCAAGTCAAAGTGGTGATGCCAGACAAGATGAGCGCGGGAAAGATCTCCCACCTCAAAGCGCTTGGCGCCGAAGTGGTTCTCACCCGTTCCGACGTGGGCCGCGGACACCCGCAGTACTACCAAGACTTGGCCCGTGCTCTGGCCCAAGATGATCCGAACGGCTTTTTCATCAATCAATTTGAGAACGCCGCCAACCCCATCGCGCACCACGAAACAACCGGGCCTGAAATCTGGGACCAAACCGAAGGCAACATCGACTGCTTTGTGGCCGGAATTGGCTCGGGCGGCACGGTCAGTGGCTGCGGGAACTACCTTCGGGAAAAGAATCCTGATATTGAATTGGTTCTGGCCGACCCCGTGGGCTCCATTCTGGCCCCCTTGATTAACGAAGGAAAAACCGTTGAAGCTGGTTCATGGTTGGTCGAAGGTGTCGGGGAGGATTTTGTTCCTGATATCGCAGAAATTTCGCTCTTGAATGAAGCAATCACGGTGGACGATAAAGAGTCCTTCTTGGCGGCCCGTGAATTGCTTCGCGCGGAAGGCATCATGGGCGGTTCATCGACTGGTTTGCTGGTGGCGGCAGCACTTCGATGGTGCCAAGCGCAAACCGAACCCAAGACGTGCGTGACATTCGTGTGCGATTTGGGCGCGAAGTACATGGATCGGCTGTTCAATGATGTCTGGATGCGCGATCAAGGACTCCTCGACAAACGCGCTTTTGGGGACCTGAGAGACTTGATTGGATGCAACCACACCGAAGGCGAAGACCATGCCTTTCAGCCTGACGAGCCACTGGCGCAAGTGCACCGAACCATGCGTCTGCACGACATTTCTCAAGCTGTGGTCCTGGACCGCCAAAATCCAGTTGGCATTGTGGACGAGTCGGACGTTCTGCGGGCGGTCGTCGCCGATCAGGCGGCGTGGGAGCGTCCAGTCCGAGAGGCCATGTCAACCAATCTTGAAACCATTCCCCCAGAAGCGAGCACGGATGACTTGCTGCCTATCTTTGCCCAAGATCGCGTGGCCATCGTGGCTTCCTCAGATCAGTATTTCGGCCTCATCACTCGGATCGACCTCTTGAACTTCCTCCGGCAAACCCAATAAGGAAAAACGCTGTGGCCCACATCGAACCCCATCACGGTTTCTCTACCCGTTGCATTCACGCTGGGCAATCTCCAGATCCCGTGACCGGCGCCGTCATGCCGCCTGTGTCATTTTCTTCAACCTACGCGCAGTCATCACCCGGTGAGCACGCTGGCTTCGAATATTCACGCAGCCACAACCCCACGCGTTACGCCTGGGAACGGTGCATCGCCCGACTGGAAGGTTCGGAGTTGAACGAATCCGATGATGTCACGTATGGCGGCTTTGCTTTTGCTTCCGGGTTGGCTGCGATCGCCACCCTGTTGGACCACCTCCCAGCCAACGCGAAAGTTGTGGCTTCGGATGACCTGTACGGTGGAACCCATCGTCTCTTCCGCCAAGTGAGGGCCCGCTCCGCCGGGCTTCGATTTGAATTCGTTGATGCCAGCGATCCGAACCAAGTGGCCGATGCCGTCGACGCAGAGACGGCGTTGATTTGGGTGGAAACCCCAACCAACCCCATGCTGAAAGTGGTGGACTTGGCGGCCATTGCTGCGATCGGTAAAGAACATGGCGTTCTGACTGCGTGTGACAACACCTTCTGCTCTCCCGCCATCCAACAACCACTGACCCATGGCATTGACGTCGTGATGCACTCTTCAACCAAGTACCTCGGAGGCCACTCCGATGTGGTGGGTGGCGTCTTGGTCACCGGGAATCCTGAACTGGCCACCAAGTTGCGCTTCTTGCAAAACTCAGTGGGCGCGGTGATTGGGCCCATGGATGCCTACTTGAACTTGCGGGGCACCAAGACCCTGGGCATTCGGATGGCCCGGCATGCGGAGACTGGTATAAAGCTGGCCACCATGCTCGAAGCGCATCCAAAAGTCGAGCGCGTGGTGTATCCGGGACTGGCCTCCCACCCTCAACACGCTATCGCGCAAAAGCAAATGCGTTCCGGTGGTGGCATGATTACCGCAACCTTGGCCGGTGGCCTCGACGCTTCACGAACCTTTCTGGAGTCAGTCAACCTATTCACCTTGGCCGAAAGCTTGGGCGGCGTGGAAAGTTTGATTGAGCATCCAGCCATCATGACCCATGCCTCAGTTCCGGCCGCCGACCGAGCCGCACTGGGCATTGACGATGGACTGGTGCGTTTCTCTTGTGGCATCGAAGAGGCCGATGATCTTTTGGAAGACGTCGATCACGCGCTGAGCAAAGTTTCGTAAAACAAAAAAAGCGGCGACCCAGGGGGCCGCCGCTTGGAGGACTCTCTCTTCCCTCCGGGATTAGCCGAGAAGGCTGAGCACCGAGGTAGGTGCGCTGTTGGCGAGGGCCAAAGCTTGGGTCGCCGCTTGGTTCATAATCTGCAGACGAGTGAGTTCTGCAGTCTCGAAGGCATAGTCCGTATCACGGATGGCGGACTCTGCAGCTGCGGTGTTTTCGAGGCTAACGCCCAGGTTCTTGATGGTGGAGCCCACGGTGTTCTTGCTAAATGCACCGAGACGGCCACGTTGGGCCGAGACTTGCTTGATGGCCAAGTCAACGATTTCCTGAGCCGAAGTAACGTTGCCACGGTCGACGCTGGCACTGCCACCGGACTTGAGGTCGTCCAAGTAACCGGAGACGCCGTTGCCCAAGAACTGAGAGCCGACCGTCTTGATGCCAATCGCCGTCTTGCCGGCATCGTCAACCGATGGGGAGAAGTTGAAGGTCGCACCACCACCGGTGATCTGGAAGGTGTCTTCCTGACCAGCTTCATTGGTAGCTGAAGTGCCATCCAAGGTCAATTCAAGATCAAGGTTGCCGGTGGACACACGAGCATTCAAGCCATTGGTCACGGCCTGAACACCATTGATCAGTGCACCCAAGTCGAC
>CALDQF010000435.1 GCA_937911845.1 uncultured Phycisphaera sp.
CTTGAATGCTCTCACCAGCGACCGACCGAGTCACCCCAGGGTAGGTGGCCACCAGCTGATCGAGATAAACGTCAATTTCTTCGTTGGTTCGGTAATCATCGAAGAACGATGTGCCCGCCACACCTTGCGGCGCTCGGGCCTCATAAATGGCTTGCCCCACGTTGTGCGTGGTTACTTCAAAGGACAGGCCCATCTGCGTGGCCAAATTCAATTCCGCTGGAGTCAGCACCCGATGTTGCGGGCCCAAGCCGCGCGGTTCACAACATCCGGCAAACCGGCCCAAACTTCGAATGCGTTCTGCTTCAAGCGTGGATTGCGGCGTGAAGGTCACCAGGGCATGGTTGGTGTAATCCACGGGCAACAATTGAGACAGCATCACCAACAAGAAATGGGTCATGCCACCAGTCTCGCTCAAAAAGCGATGAAAAGGGAGGAGAAAATAAGTAAGGCAGCGGTTAAGACCAGTTTGAGAGAACGACCAGCAGGTCGTTCAGACCCACCACTCCATCTTCGACCAAGTCTTCTGGACAACCAGAGCAGATGCCCCAAACGCCGAGAACTTGCACCAAATCGTTGAAGCCCACAACACCGTCGCCGTCCACATCGCCTGGGATCGAGACCGAGCACGAATTCTTCGCACATGCACCACCACCAAAGGTGCCGCCGACGGAAGTGCAGACCCCCGGGGCCAGAAGCGCACAAGTCTCACCGAGACAACATGCTCCGGGTTCGCATCCAGAATCGCACACCGAACCCAGTCCGGTAAACGAGCCACCACTGGAAGCACAAGACTCTGGACTGAGCAGGGAACAATTTGAACCAAAGCAGCACGCGCCGGTGGTTGGCTCAGGACAAGGTTGCGGGTCACAAGAGTCACCAACGTTGCTGGTTCCACCACTGGCTGAGCAATCCGCTGGCAATTCCACCGTGCAACTGCCATCGAAGAAACAACAAGGGCGTGGTCCGCCGCACCCAATCTCTCCGTCAATGTCGTAAGCTGAAACAAAGTCCCAGATCGCGGAAGTTGCAAAGCCAGGAACGTCGTGTCCGCCGCCTTGTCTTCGGAAGTGCTGGACACCATGACAACCCACTCCCGGTCCCCAGGTGTAACGGGTTACACCACTGCCAAGGTTTACCACTTCGGGTGTGGCTTCCGATTGGTTCTTGTTCACCCAGAAAGCATTTTGCTCGTTGACCGACGGCACCCAAGAAGCACCGTCGTACGGAGCATAAAAATCAGCCGTTCCGAGGATGTGACAAATCACAGTAGGAGAACCTGTCGAGCAATTGTCAAAGGTATAGCGGTACATGCTGGCGGCCACGGGGGCCACGGCGGCAAATTCATCGCTCTTCGCGCACGCCAAGTCCCACACAAAACTCCCGCCCATGGAGTATCCCCCGGCGTAGATCCGGCGCGCATCTGCGTTGTAAGACGCCACCAAATCTTCAACCACCGCACTGGCGTATGCCAGGTCTTTTTCATAGTTTCCGTTGGTTTCTCCGCCGAGGTCGTATCCCCAGCAGGTGCATCCTTCGAGAACATCAGGAAATGCTTCGGCATACACCGCGATGAACCGTTCGGTGTTGGCCAACGATCGGAAATCAGCTTCGAACAGTCCCCCGTTTGCATTGCCACCACCTCCATGGAACCACATCATGACGGGGAGGTTTTCCGCGGGATCAAAGTTTGTGGGCAAGTACAGCAGGTACCTTCGCGCATCACCATCCACCGTCAGAGTTTGGAACGACTGCTGTTGTCCATCAGCTCGGGAACCCAGAAGGAGCAAAGCGGCAATAAGAACAAATTGGGGGCATCTCATATCAATAACTATAAATCCAAAAGGACACAAACCAACCAACTGGTATGGAAATCGGCCAGCAAAAGTTCAATTGAGGCGTTTATCGAACCACACGTCGTTTGTATTCTGAGAAAATGGACCTTCGTTGTACGAGTGCTGTCTTTTGTTGCTTCAGTCATGCCTTAGCTGGCGACTATCAGGTCACTGTCGAGTACAGCCTCCCGCCGTTGTACTCAGCCGCCAGCATGACTCTGAACGGAACCGGCTCGTTCACCGATCCCGGATCCGGCTCCCCCATCCTGACCATTGACTTGGGTTCCGAAGCGATCGATTATCTCCCTGGTCTCATCTTTGGAGCGTTCAATAACATCAACCTGACTTACGTCGGTGCCACCGGCGAGATCACGGGCAATTGGGATGTGACCAACCCCTTCAACTCCGCTGGCAATGGGGCTGTATTGATTCCGCTGAATGGTGCTGGTGATATCAGTGCATGGAATCAAGTGGTCCCACTCACTGGAGGATCGAGTTCCGGAGAGTTTGGTGATCCCGACGGAGAATTCAATATTCTGAGTTGGAGTATTGAAGACTTGGATGGTCCCGACAATCCCCCAACCGGTGAGCCCTACATTCAACTCGGCAGCAATGTGGTGTATCAATTAAACGGCTCGTCTGTTTTCAATGGCCAGCTGCCATCGACCCCAATTTCTGCATACGAAGACCCCGGAGGCCCTGGCGTATGGCAGTCGCAAGGATTCTCTTGGTCCGGATGGAGTGCCAATGGTTGTTCTTTTGAGGCCAATGAAGGTTCTGAGAGCTTCGACTATTTTGATGGTTATGGAGGCAGTAATTTTTTCCAATACGCCTCTTCGCTCACGCTCGAAGTCAACTTCTTGGCCACGGAACCACTCCTGTGGACCACAACAGGAAACTATGGCTATGAACTTCGAAATCTCCGCTCCGATACCAGCACCGCCGGCGTGTTGTCAGAACTGGACGGCACCATTCTGGACCCTGGGAGTTACCGACTAACGCTCATGGACGAGGACTATGGGTCCCCATACGAATCCATCAAACGATACGGCTGTGCTTGGGATTGCGTGCAATGCGATTGCACCGACTGCTGCCCCGAAGAGTTCTACCAAGAAACCTACAGCGGCTATCTCGTCAGTGGCTCCTACACCCTCGAGCCGGC
>CALDQF010000436.1 GCA_937911845.1 uncultured Phycisphaera sp.
GCAACTTCTTCAGGACATCCTATTTTTAAACCTTGCCTCTTTTCCAATAATCTTATATAAGAAGAGGCTTCATGAAGAGAAGAGAGAGTTTGGATTGACCGGGTGCCCGGACATCCTTTTGATTACTCTTCTTGGAGAATCCTCTATGAAACTTCTTTCCACAATTGCAGTCGCTGGAATAGTGAGCGCCGCTTCAGCAGATCTGAGTTACACATTTGATTTCGCAGACTATGCCGTACTCGGAAATGGCGGCTTCGCCGGTTTTGTGTATTCCGACTTTACTTCTGAGTACCTGGGTGAACAGCTTCTTAGCATTGAATTCGACCTGAGCATTAATGCAGATGATGATGGTAGTTTGGTTGCAATTATGGGCTCATCGGCACTCGATGGTGGTTGGTACAGCTTAAACGGTCAAGTAGGTATCCCTGACCTTACTGTAACGGCAGGTGAAACATCCTCTTTCTCCGGCACATGGGATACCTCCGCTTTTGGAATCGTCATGGGTCAAAGCTACCCGTTCCCATACCTGATGACAGGGGTGTTTGCATATAACTCCCTCAGTGGGGCAGGTAATGGAATCGTAAATGGCAGCATTACTTGGAACATGACTCCTGCACCAGGTGCACTCGCATTATTGGGTATGGCTGGATTGGGTCGTCGCAAACGATCCTGAGCATTCCCTTGAGCAATGATTCATCGGCCCCCGCAGATGCGGGGGTCTTTTTTTGTTCAAGGCATGGACACGACTTCGTCTTTAGAATGATCATCCATGCACTACGAATCCCATAAAGCAGTCGTCGAAGACCTCGAGGCGCGGATCTTGACCATCCGTGACTCTCTTTGACTACGACGCGAAGGTAAGCAAGCGAGCGAACCTTGCTCGACAAATGGAAGCCGCTGATTTCTGGAGTAACCCAGATGCCGCGAACGCCACCATCGAAGAATTTCGATTGCTGAAGACCCAGACCGAGGGGCTTGAACAAGCAATTGGCATGCTGGAAGACGGCCAGACCGCCCTAGAAATGGCCGCGGAGGACGAGGAGTTCTTGGCCGAAGCCGACGAGACGCTGTACACGCTCGAGAAGCACATGGAGAGGGTGGAGTTGCAAAGTTTGCTTTCGGGCAACAACGATCACCGAAACTGCTTCTTCACCATCCAAGCCGGGGCCGGAGGTACCGAAGCCAACGATTGGGCAGAAATGATCGACAGGATGTACCTCTACTTCTTCGAACGCCGCGAATGGAAGATCGAAGAAATTAGCCGCAGCCACGGGACGGAAGTAGGAATTTCCGAAGTGTCCTACCACGTGAAAGGACCCATGGCCTACGGGTACCTCAATTGCGAGCGCGGCACGCACCGCCTCGCCCGCGTCAGCCCGTTCAATGCCGAAGGCAAGCGGCAAACCTCATTTGCCACGGTCGATGTGATTCCCGAGATGCCAGAATCTGAAGTGGCCGTCGATGAAAACGAATGCGAGATCGTCGCCTTTGCCCGATCGTCAGGCCCCGGGGGTCAGAACGTGAACAAAGTGGCCTCGGCCTGCCGCGTGGTGCACAAGCCCACGGGCATCCAGATTGTGGCATCCACCTTCCGTGACTTTGGCCAAAACAAACGCCAGGCCCTCACCATCTTGCAAGCCAAGCTCGAACAACTCGAAGAAGAACGTCGCCAAGCCGAACTGGACGAAGCGACCGGTGGTGCGGTGGAACGCGGATGGGGATCGCAGATCCGTTCTTACGTGTTTTACGACAACCGCGTCAAAGACCACCGCAGTAATTTTGAGAAGCCCAACCCCCAAAATGTGCTCAGCGGTGAACTCGACGAATTCATCGACGCCGAGCTCAAACGGAAACGCAAACTCAACGGCTGATCAAGCGGTTCGACCAAGGAATTCGGGGATCCGATCCAGGTCGATGTTGCCCCCAGTCAGAATAAGCGCTACTTTGCGATAGCCCAATTTTCCAAACACCCCCGTCAAAGCGGCGGCGACCGGCACAGCGCACGCGGGCTCGATGATGATGCGGGCCTCCTGCAAGACGGCCCGCCACGCGTGAAGCACCTGATCGTCGTCAACCACTTCGATGCTCTGCACATGTTCTTTGATGATGGCCCAGGGAATCTCACCAAGAGCGGTCTTGAGCCCTTCGCAGATGGTGTTGGCCGGAGGCGGCGGCTGCCGGACCCCAGTGGCCAACGAGCGGGCAGCATCGTCGGCGTTTTGGGGCTCCGCGGCATGCACCCTCACCGACTGGCCCGAGGCGGCAACAGCCAGACACGTGCCGCTCAAGAGACCACCGCCACCGACCGGGGGAACGATGGCATCCAATCCCTCCACTTGCTCGAGCACTTCGGCCGCGCAGGTGGATTGCCCCGCCACCACGCGGGCGTCGTCATATGGGTGCACCAGTTCTCCGCCTGTCTGGGCACACACCCCAGCGCAAGCAGCCTCTCGGGCTGCTTGGTTGTCGTCGCACCAGTGCAATTGAGCTCCTGCTTGCTCCATGGCTTGTACTT
>CALDQF010000437.1 GCA_937911845.1 uncultured Phycisphaera sp.
TGGCCCGAGCGGCGTAGATCGCCGCCGTCCATCCAGCAGGCCCCGAACCAATAATGACGACTTGTTCTGAAGTACTCATGATGCTGGTTCAGTCTCGAAGGTCTTGTTCTCGTTCCAACATGCGCAAGGGCGGCCACAACACGATGTCGCCCTCAATGCCGTTGTCGGTGTGGGTTTTGGCGTCGCCGTCCAAAGTATCGACACCCAAGGAATAGATGACCGGCAAACCACTGTCGATCACAACCTCACCACGGTGACCGTTGATACGCAGTCGATTGGGCTTCCAGTACTTGATGACTTTAGATTCGATTGAGAAAGGATCCACCACACTTAAACGGCGGGTGTTGGAGCGAGCACTGCGAATATCAGCAGGCCACCGGCCATCTTTCTTGTACTGAGCACATACGGCCAATGCCGCACAGGTGCCATTGACCTCGACCAACAACCTATTGCGGGCTTCGAACAACGGACGAATCTCAGGGACGATCTTCAGCACCGCGGCGTAGCGGGTGGAGTTCATCCGTTCTGACTCGGGGGGCTGGGCACTCAAAATCGGGTCGTAGGCCTGAATTCGCCAACGTCGCCACCAATCGTCATAGACATCGTCGAGCTTCTGGGCCGTCAATTCTTCGGGCTTGTGCTGACGAGCAACCCATCGCCAGTATCCAGCGTTGCGAACCCGACCAAAGCTCTTCGCATCAGCATCGCGATCGGTGAAGAACTCCAAGAACGCTTTCGCATCAGGCTGGCCCCGACGAGAGAACAACCGATCAAGGCGCACTTTCGCGAGTTCTTTGTCTCCCTCAGCCATCAAAAGGTTGTTCCGATCGACCTTGAGTTGAGGCAGAATGGAGCGAGCAATATTTTTGAGCCCATCCGGATCAACCTCATTCCGCTTCCACCACGCGATTTCTCGGGTGACCTGCAGGGCCACCGACATGGAGTTGATGGCGTTGAACTGCTCGTCAATAAATTCTCGTGTGCAACACTGACGCAGCCATTGCACCAAGGCGGTTTGCAAATCAATGCCAGACATGACGTCACCGGCTTCAGCCCGTCGCCATGCCTCAGCGCTCACGCAAGTGGTGACCCAGTTGAGATTGTCAATCCAAGGAAACTCGGTTTTCATGGGATCGCCAGCCGGAGCTGGCTGCGCAAGAATGCCCGCCTCCACAAATGCTTCGTCGGCTTCCGACAGATCGCCATAAGGCAACCCGAGGGTGGCGCGATCGCGTGCGGC
Source organism: uncultured Phycisphaera sp. (assembly GCA_937911845.1). Lineage (GTDB taxonomy): Bacteria > Planctomycetota > Phycisphaerae > Phycisphaerales > SM1A02 > UBA8653. The sequence goes on from CALDQF010000437.1 coordinate 1,241, forward strand.
CAAGATGGCTTCGAAAAGGTCCGAATTGGATTCGGCCCAGTCGCGGACTTCAGGCCAGCCTTCCATGCCGGGCCACACCGTGCTCATGTTGAACGTGGCACCGATCTCCCTTGGAGCCTGGGGTGCATCGAGGATGGTGCCGAACACCTCCCGCCAACTCTTGATGTCATCTGTGCCTTGTGCGGCACTGGTGGCATTCAGTTCACGGATCAAGTCGTCAACGTCATCGGCCATCGTGTGTCCGACGGCGGTGATGGTGGTCAAGACGATTGCAAACAATTTCGACATCCCAGAGCTCCTGTGGCGCGGTCAAAAAGGGCCTTCACGGCGAAGGATCCATGCTAACAGGACCTCTCAGGAACTGGGGTTGTGTCTGCCGGACCGCGTGGCGACAATAATGGTTCATGCCTGCCACCCCCATCACCCCCGCCGAACGTACCAAGAACATCAAATATGCGGTTCGAGATGTCTTGGCCCTTGCTGACCAGGCAAAAGCCCGTGGGCTTGACCTTCTGCACCTCAATATTGGTGACCCCAATATTTACGGATTTTCCCCGCCGGCCGCCGTGGCGGAATCGGCCATCCGAGCGATCCAGGACAATCTGAACGGATACGCCCCTTCTGATGGCACCACGGCCGCTCTTTCTGCCATTCGCGAAGACGTAGAGGCCCGAGGGGTTAAAGCCATCCAGCACATTGCGATCACCAGCGGCTGTTCAGAGGCCATTGAAATCGCCCTCTCCGCATTGGTGAATGCTGGTGACCGAGTCCTGGTGCCCGCTCCGGGATATCCGCTCTACACCGCCATCTTGGCCAAACTCGATGCGGTGGCCGTCCCCTACCACCTGGAAGAATCCAACGATTGGCAACCTGATGTTGGTGAAATCACCAGTCTGCTTTCGACACCAGCCAAAGCCTTGGTGCTCATCAACCCCAACAATCCCACCGGCTCAGTGACCCCACGAGAGGTTCTCGAAGACATTGTTGCCGCTTGCAAAGCGGCGGGCACCGTGCTGTTTGCCGACGAAATCTACGACCAACTTGTGCTCACCGGTGAAACCCCACCACCGATCGGATCGATTGATGCCGAGGTTCCCGTGGTGACGTTCAACGGGTTGTCCAAAGCGTACGTGGCACCGGGTTGGCGCATTGGCTGGGCCATCGTCTCTGGACCCAAAGAGATCGTGGGCGACTGGTGCGAAGCCATGGCGAAAATGGAACGGGCTCGCCTCTCGGCCAACCACCCCCTGCAACATGCCATCCCGACGGCACTGCAACAACAACATCCCGAAATCGAAGCGATGCGAGAAGCTTTGCGGACTCGCGGCCAATTGATCTCAGATCGACTGAACGCCATTCCCGGGATCTCCAGTGTGGCTCCCAAGGGCGCGTTCTACGCCTTCCCTTCCATCGACTTAGGGGTGGACGATCGGACCTTCTGCGCCAAAGTCATCCAAGAAACGGGAGCCATCATTGTGCCCGGCTCTGGTTTTGGTCAAAGGCAAGGAACCGAACACTTCCGCGTCGTCTTTTTGCCCAACGAGGACATTTTGTCCCGAGCCTGCGACGGCATCGCCGCCATCGCCGCCCACTTCCAATCGCAAGGAGCCTGAGTGGAACGTCCACCCATCCATTTAGACAACGCCGCCACCAGCCATCCCAAACCTCCGGGTGTGGCCGAAGCTGTTGCGAGGCACCTGACCGAAATTGGAGCCTCCCCAGGTCGAGGTGGTTATGTCGGAACTGTGCAAAGCCAAGCGGTACTGGATCGCCTTCGGTCCCGTCTACGCCGGCTGTGCAACGCCCCCGGAAGCGACGAACGGATGCTGTTTACCTTGAATGGCACCGACGCGCTCAACTTGGCCATTCGCGGCCTCGCCATGCCCAAACTCCTCCGTGGGGAACCAGTCCGAGTGGTGGCCACGGATTTGGAACACAACAGCGTAATTCGTCCATTTCGAACCCTCGAAACGCTCGGTGCGGAGGTGGTGTTCGTTCCGTTGGATCCTCACACGGGTGTGGCCAATCCAAATCAGTTTGCCGAAGCTCTTGGTCCTGAGACCACCCTTTGTGCCGCGATCCACGGCTCCAATGTCACCGGCGCGGTGCAACCACTCGCTGAATTTGGTGCCGCAGCAAAAGCCAATCACGTTCCGTTTTTGGTTGATGCCTCCCAAACCTTGGGACGTATTCCCGTTGACGTGGAAGCGATGCAGATCGACATGCTGGCATTTTCAGGACACAAGTACTTGCTTGGCCCGCTTGGCACGGGAGGACTTTGGGTTCGTGATCACCTCAACCTCATGCCATTGCGCGACGGCGGGACGGGAAGCATGAGCGAGTTGGAATCCCAACCCGAATGCTGGCCAGATCGATTCGAGCCCGGATCCCACAACACCACGGGGCTTTTTGGCTTGGATGCTGCTCTGGAATGGATCGAGACGCAATCCATAGAGACCCTGGTCACGCGTGAACGGG
>CALDQF010000438.1 GCA_937911845.1 uncultured Phycisphaera sp.
GAGAGCCTCTGGCATCGACCACGCTTGGTAGGTCCGCGTCTCAAATTCGCCGTTGCTCTCAGTCGTCAACTCGGTCCTCCTGACCAGACATCACAGGCTTAAGCTCGCCGCTCCGCGGCGGTTGGTTGGTCACAAGATATCAAGCCCACCGACTCAAGATCGATGCTGCGATCAATCTCGTTGAAGCCCACCACAGAGGCTTCGATGCGGTGGGATTCCAAGATACGAACCAAGCCCAGTCGAATCGCGGGAGATGCCACGACAACGGGCAGATACCCCAGATCCAGCAACTTCGGCAACGCGTCTCGGGCGCCTCGGGCAATGGTTTCGATGCGATCAGGTGCGAGGGCAATCTGGATGCCGGCCCCAGAACGCTCGATCCCTGCGGTCAACTCCGCCTCAAGTTCAGGGGCGATCGCCAGAGCTCGGATTCGGCGGGTGCCGTCGGCTTCGTCGGTAGCCAACCGAGCACTGATGGTCCGACCGAGCGCATTGCGAACATATTCCAACAGCACGTCGGGATCTTTGGTGTGGGGCGCCCAGTCGCCCAAGGTTTCCACGATGCGTTCCAGATCCAAAATCGGCACCCGCTCGGCCAACAGGCGTTGCAAAACTGCCTGAAGTTCACCGAGCTTCACCACCGCAGGAATGGCTTCCTCCACCAACTTGGACCGCCGGGTCTTCAGATCTTCGACCATGTCGGCCACCGCTTGTCGAGTCAGAATTTCGTCGGCATGCTGCAACGCCAATCCATGCAAATGCACGGTCAACACACTTGCGGCTTCGACGACCGTCCAGTCTCCCGCTTCGGCCTCGGTGCGGCGTTCGGGATCGATCCACATCGCGTCCAATCCGTAACAGGGGTCGCGGCCGGGTACGCCATCGAGGGGTCCCGAGTGGGGACCGGCGGGAATGGCCATCAATTTGCGTGGGTGAATCTCACCACGCCCCACGGATTCACCGCGCAGACGAATGCGGTACTCGCGCGGCCGCAAGGCTTGGTCGTCTCGAACACTCACCCCAGGCAGGATCAACCCAAATTCGGCTGCGATTCGATTGCGCTGTTGCCCAATGCCCATCACGATAGGTCCGTCGGCGCCCGCCAAACCCAGCAAAGCCGTCCCCAAATCAATCTGCAATTCAGAAAGTTGGGCCAGCCGCTCGGGAGTCACGGACTCACTGGCCGGAGCTTCTCGGGGAGCCGCCTGCTCGGTCGCACGCTGGGCTTCCATTTGTGCATCGCGCCCAGCCCAAGCGACAAAACCAAGGCCCAGGGCGCCGGCCAACAAAGGGGCCGTGGGCAATGGCGTCATGGCCAGAAAACCAAGAAATGCCGAAATGAACAACAGGGCCTTGGGACGGGCGGCCAGTTGCTCAGGGATTCTGTCACTGATGGTGCCTTCGTCGCCGCCACGCGCGATCAGCATGCCCGCGGCCGTCGCGATCAGGAATGCCGGCACTTGTGCGGCAAGACCATCACCAATGGTCAGGCGCGTAAACGCGGAGGCTGTCTCGCCAAAGGTCCAGCCCTTCAACCAAACGCCCACCAAAATGCCACCCACCAAGTTGATCCCAGTGATGATCAAGCCTGCCACGGCATCTCCACGCACAAACTTTGAAGCACCGTCCATCGCGCCGTAAAAGTCAGCCTCCGCGGTGATTTCCCCACGACGCCGTGTGGCTTCTTGCTCGTCGATCAGGCCCGCCGACAAATCAGCATCGATGGCCATCTGTTTTCCGGGCATGGCGTCAAGCGTGAACCGAGCCGTGACTTCACTCATTCGGGTCGCACCCTTGGTGATCACGACAAATTGCACGATGACCAAAATCGCAAAGATGATGAACCCAACGATCAACGAACCCCCGGCCACAAACCCACCAAAACCAGAAATCACCGCCCCGGCCACTTCTCCCACAGCTGCGGGAGAGCTGGCATCGGCGCCCAAGATCAATCGGGTTGACGCGATATTGAGCACCAAACGCAGAAGTGTGGTGCCCAGCAACAACGCGGGAAAGGACGAAAACTCCAGAGCCTTGTGCTGGGTGATGGCATTGATCAGCATCAACGAAGCAATGGCAATATTGGCCACCAGCAACAAGTCAAGGATGGTCGACGGCAGAGGCACGACCAGGACGACCAGCAAACCAAGTACTGCGGCAGGCAGCAGCAAGTCACGCCGCGCCCCAAAGGCGTCGCCGATCTTGCGTGCAGTCTGACTGAGCCAATCCGTTGGCATGGTTTACGGCCTCCTTGCCGACAGGGACATCATCGCGCCTCCGCGCTCTGAACGCCAGTCAGGTCGCGACCCTGCAGTTTCCAGACGTATGCCAGCACTTCCGCCACGGCCTCAAAGTGAGTCATCGGTACGGGATCGCCAACCGCCACCTCACGCCAAAGGGCTCGGGCTAGAGGCGGCCGTTCCAACACTGGTACATCGTGCTCCAAAGCCAAACGACGAATTCGGAACGCCAAATCATCAGCGCCTTTGGCACACACCACCGGAACATCAGTTCGCCCAGGCTCGTAACGCAAAGCCACCGAGAAGTGGGTGGGATTGGTCACCACAACGTCGGCCAGTGGCACTTCCGATTCAATCCGTTGACGGGCCAATTGGCGGTGAAACTGTTGACGGCGTGATTTCATTTGCGCGTCACCCTGCAGCTCCTTGGATTCGTCACGCACTTCTTTTTTGGTCATGCGTAACTTCTTGCGGTGTTGTTTTCTTTGCCACACAAAATCAACCCCGGCCAACAGCACCAGCATGAGCAACATGGCCCCCGCGGTTTCCATCAAAAGTTGAAAGGCCAACACCATGCCCGGCTTGATTTCCAACTGCAAGACCGAGCGAATCGCATCCTGCCGCCAAGCCAAGTGCGCCATTGCCACCAGCAGCAACAAAAGAACTTTTCCGGAATCAAGAGCACCTCGCACGAATCCTTCGGGCCCCAAAATTCTCTGAAAGCCCTTCACGGGGTTTAACTTCTCAGGCTTGAACCCAATTGTTTTGGTCGTCGGCCGGAAGCCAACCTGAAGAAAACCTCCCGCGGCCGCCAACAAGGTGACCAATCCTGCGGTCGGAAAGACCACCATCGAAAACCCAAGGCCTGCATCCCGGAAGCTGCGTAAACCATCATCAAACCCCCCCGTGGCACGATTCAAACCGAAGGCCAGCCAATCTTTCAAGAGGCCTGTCCCAAACATGGCCAGGAGCATCAACGCAATCGTGCCCGAGCACAAAACAACAAAGGAAGCAAAATCTTTGCTCCATGCCACTTGCCCTTCATCTCGGGCCTTATTCATACGGTGTGGCGTCGGCTCCTCGGTTTTTTCTCCAAGCTCTTCTGCCATCAGTCCGCTCCCGCCAAAATACGAACGGTGTCGAGCATGTCACCCGCGAACGATTGCCAAGGGCCAGCGATCGCGGGTAAAACCAAAACAAAGACCAACAAACCGATAGGAATCCGAACCAAGAACCCCACACTCAGAATGTTGATTTGGGGAACCGATCGGCCGAGAAAACCCATCAAGATCGTTTGGGCCAGCACAATCGTCAGCACGGGGAGGGAACAGCGAAGCAACATTTCAAAAGCGCCATCGAGCAACGCTGGGATGGCCTCGGTCATCAATCCCATATCCAACATCACTCCGGGTGGGAAGCGAGTCATACCCTCACGTACGGCCAGGAAGAGAGCCTCAGGGACACCAAGGACCACAAAGAGGCCAAGGGCGAGAGCGGCCATGAATCTGCCGGTGGTGTCCACCTCTTCGCCAATGTTGGGGTCGTACAACGTCGCAAACCCCAAGCCAATCTGCTGCCCGGATACCAAACCCACACCCTGCAACGCCGCGATCGGAATCAAAGCCAACAGACCGAGTGCCGCCCCAAAGACCAGTTCAAACCCCGAGAGCACGCCAAGTTCAAGCAAGGTGTTGGGGTTCGGACCCAGCGTATCAACTGAACCAAACGCCACCACGCCCAACATCACTCCGAGCAGTACCCGCACCACACCTGGGACCAATGGACTCGAGACGCCAGGCGCGACAAACAGCAACCCAGCGCCGCGACAGCCTGCCAACATCAGTCCTGGAACCGCACCGGCGTACTCGGCGAAAGCGCTCATCCGAAGATGTCCGGTGCGAACATGGAGCGGGTGAAGTCACCAAGACGAGCGACCATCCAGCCCAGCAGCAACACCGCGACCACAATCATGGCGACCAGTTTGGGGAGGAAGGACAGCGACTGTTCTTGCACGCTGGTTACCGCTTGACCAATACTGACGATCAAACCCACGACCAGACCAATCCCAAGGATTGGCGTTAACAACAAGAGCGTTTCCATCAACGCTCCACGAGCCGGGTCCAACAGGATGCCAGTCATCCAAAGCCACCCGCCA
>CALDQF010000439.1 GCA_937911845.1 uncultured Phycisphaera sp.
GAAACCGGCGCTGGTCAACACGGTGTGGCTACGGCCACTGTTGCTGCCCGTCTTGGTCTGGAATGCCATGTGTTCATGGGTGAGGAAGACATCCAGCGCCAGTCCCTTAATGTCTACCGTATGAAGCTGCTCGGCGCGACGGTCGTGCCCGTGACCTCCGGTTCCAGAACACTCAAGGATGCCATGAATGAAGCACTGCGCGACTGGGTGACCAATGTGGATGACACGTTTTATATTATTGGTACCTGTGCAGGACCTCACCCCTATCCGGAGTTGGTGAGGAACTTTCAATCTGTGATCGGCCGCGAGGCCCGTCAGCAGTCATTGTCCCAAACCGGTAAATTACCGGATGCGTTGGTCGCCTGTGTTGGTGGAGGATCAAACGCCATCGGTCTGTTTCACCCATTTCTGGCAGACGAATCGGTTGCTATGTACGGTGTTGAAGCTGGAGGGTTTGGCCTCGGTACAGGCAAACATGCCGCGCCACTTAACGACGGCATCCCCGGTGTTCTCCACGGTAACCGTACTTATCTGATGGAAGACGAAAACGGGCAGATTATTGAAACCCACTCTATCTCAGCTGGACTGGATTACCCCGGAGTTGGCCCGGAACATGCGGCTTGGCACGCCGCCGAACGGGTGGAGTACTCAAGCGTTTCTGATGAAGCCGCCCTTCAGGCCATGCAACAGTTGGCACGCACCGAAGGCATCTTGTGCGCACTTGAAACGGCACACGCGGTCAGCGCCGCGTTGTGCTTGGCGGCGGAACTTGGTTCGGATACCGAATTGGTTATCAACCTTTCCGGCCGCGGTGACAAAGACATGACAGAAGTGGCCCGGCTGATTGAAGGCATTGAGTTGTAAAACGCCCTTCAAATGAATCCATACGGGATTGAACTCAGGATCATGCCTTAAGGCTGAGACCCACTTCCCCGCACGATCAGCAGCAATCTTGCAAACTCAAGCGCGGGATCGAGCCCTTCTTCAATGGTCCGATTGGGATCAAATCCCAGCTCAACTTCTTCGATGGCATATGGGCTCTTGGCCGCAGCGGGCTCTGCGGACGCATCGTCCTCGGGATCGGACACATCCTCAGGGGCATCTGTGCCATCTTCATCCAGCAGCTCGGGATCATTGAGCGAGGGCGCGTAGCGCAAATCAGACATGCGCCACGTTCCTCGACGACGCTCCTCCGCACCTTCGGGCAACCACACCTCAACTTGAGGGTCAACCCCCCACACCTTGGCGTTGAGCTTCTTGTGCACCATGCGACCAGGCTGGTCGCCTATCGATGGAAGTCGGTAGTACTGCTCAGTGATCTTCGCAAACGTTTCACGCCCGGCCGGCTGCACGGTTTGTACAGAGCCTTTACCAAAAGTGCGTTCGCCAACCACCACCGCTCGGCGATGGGCTTGCAACGCACCCGAGACAATCTCGCTGGCGCTGGCTGAGCCCTCATCCACCAAGACCACCACGGGGACCTCCCCAAAGACATTGCCATCAGGCCGCGCCCAGACTCGGCGCTCGATGCGGCCGCCCGGGCTTTCTTGGGTCACCACGGTACCCTCTCGAAGGAAGAGGTTCGTGATGGCCGCCGCGCTTTCGAGCAGGCCGCCGGGGTTCCCCCGAAGATCAAGCACGACACCACTTGGTTCAGAATCGAACTGGCTGCACAACGTGTTCCACGCCTTGATCAAATCCAAATGAGAATTTCTGGCAAATTGGTTCAGCCGGAAGTACCCGATCTTGGACACAGAATCGAGACGCCAATCCCAAGTCGGCTTGCCATCTTCATCCCGCTCGAGGATTTGAAACCCCTTCACCGACGGAATCTCAATGCGTTGCCTTGGAACATCAAACACCATGAGGTCTTCGACATCTGGCCTTCGAACTTCCAGTCGGACCGTGGTGCCTTCAGTTCCTGTGATGCGATCAACCGCGTCGTTAAGACTCCAATCTGCAACCAAGGTCCCGTCGACGGAAACAATCACATCTTTGTTCTGAATTCCCAACTTCCAAGCCGGGGACTCCTCCAGTGGGGCCACCACAAGAATGCCACCGTCTTCGGCCTTGCGGATCTGAACCCCGATTCCAACAAAATTTCCTTCCGTATTTTGTTGGAATCTCCGGACCTCATCTGGCCAAATAAATCCGGTGTAGTCGTCCAGACTGGTAAGGGCGGCATCTCCGATTTCCTTCACCAGGGCTGGGGTTGGAATTTGGACCGACCGAGTGTTGGTGTCCAACAACTGGCCCATGACTTCCCGGGCCCGCCGAAAATCAACGCGTGTGTCAAGCTCGACTGAAGTCATCAAACTGTCAATGGCCTCTTCCCATTGAGCAACCTTCTCGGGATCGCCAAGGCCTGAAAAATCTTCAACGGTGGCCAGACGGGGAAGAGAAGAAAACTCTCGGGCTGTCCGCAATGCTTCCATCAGCAGCGGTCGCCAGCTGGGTCCGTCCATGTGTGAACTCACGGACCGTCGCATCCCCAGCAACAGAGGAACCTCGGTGATTCCCCGGGTCACTTCCCGCCAGTCGAGCACGGTATTGGGATTGAAGTCTGGAAAGTCCTCACCTTCCCCAAGAGATACGGCCCAATCTTTGCGCATTTCATGGAACTGGGCCGGTGCGTACAGACTGAGGATTTGCACCTTGCGTCCAAGAACTCGAAGGCGTTGCTCGTACTCGTCACGACGACTTTTCGTTGACGAGCCATCCTCGCCATCGCGTGTTTGGACGCCGTCATAGATGGTGTTCAGCAGGTACAAAGCTTGTCGAGCTTTCAGAAGATCACCTTTGGTTTCATATTTGGCAGCCAAACCCTCAACTTCTTCAATCAAAGAAACCGCCTTGGAATCTTTGAGAAGTTCGGCGGGATCCACCCAAGTGGTTTGAACCCGGATGAGATCTTGCAACGCCAGCACGGGCTGGCCTTCGTGAATATCTTGTTCCACTCGATCCCAAGCCCACGTTCGGTCCGCGAGGACCTCAGATTCGGCGAGGGATCGATTCTGGTTGTACTGCTGCAAGGCCGCAGCAAGGGGTGGATTGGCAACAGTGAGGCCTGCTGGCGCTTGTTGCAACAATCCCAAACAGCGATCAGCATTGCCGTCCAGCGCTTCACTCCAAACTTCTTGGGACCAACTCGCTTCCAAACGACCATCTGAAGCAGCATCGTCGGCCGCGGCCACCGGGCCAAGCTTCGCCAACATCAGGCAGGTCACCAAGCACCAAGAGCGAGAAAGCCCATGGGGAAGCTGTGGCGAAATCGGGAGGCGGGTGGAATCGGTCGATCGCAGCATGCGGGGCTCCTGTCAGGGCATTCTTACCGCTTTGAATCGGTTGGGGTTCGAGATTTGGCCAGTTCCTCACACGAAGTTGAAAAGTTTAGCGCAAAATGACCTCATGTCGGATGCTTCACAACTCATCTTGGCTTTCGTGACCCTCCTACTGGGGCTGTTGTTCCTCGGAACAACCACCTTGGCCATGACTCGATTCGTTCGAAGCACCCGTCTTCGCCCCAAACCACGTGAGCATGCCATCTTCCCCTGCGACCCTTGGCGAGAATCAGGGAGACGTCTCCATGGCCGGTCGCTTTCCTAGGTGCATGCAGTGCGTCCTGGCATCTGAAATTTCAGGCTCCACCGCGCTGCCGTGCAACTCGACCCGCCCATCGATCGGCTGAGGTTTGAGCCTCT
>CALDQF010000440.1 GCA_937911845.1 uncultured Phycisphaera sp.
GAGGCCCAATCGTTCAAGAATCGTTCGCAGTGTGGATTCGGGGTCGGCCACAAATGACTCGTACCGAACATCGACGATGTTTGCATCTGGAAATCTCGCATCCACGGCTTCGTTGAGTGCTTGCACACTGGCCAGCATGTTGGCGGTAGCTTCGATGTCCAAAAAGTGACGGTTGATGCCGTTCGCCGCAAAGTGTTGAGAAAAGCATGACAACACCACATCGCGAGGATCCCGGATCGTCCTGATAATGAGGGCCTTGGGCCACAATTGCAAAATCATGGGCAAGTCGATGATGTTCATGGGTTGTTTGTGAATGAAGCACGAAGCCTTGGCTGCTTCAGGCACCAGGCTTTCGGCCGTCCGATCGAACAAGGCCCGGAGCTGGTCAGCTTTCGGGCTGCTTGCCTCCGAGACCAGACCGGGCAAATGTTCGATGGGCTGGCCTTGCAAAAGGTGTTGGCGGACGGTCGTCACCAAGGGGGCCTCCCCACTTGTCGCGATCGATGAATGGCCTGACAACATTCGTTCCAGCAGCGTGGTTCCAGTCCTCGAGAATCCCACCAAGAAGTGTGGCGGGGAAGGCGCGGGTTCTTGATTGCCCTCGCGAAGGGGGGAGATGTTTTGCATTGTAGTTCGGCACCATTCGGTCCAGACTTGGACTTGTCGGGGCCAAAGTGTGCGATCGAGCCTTCTCCATTCTGGAAGCTCGCTTTCCAACGCTCCAGCTTTGGACCATCCCTCAAAGGCTTTTTCAAAGTTCCCTATTTGGTCCGAAAGGCTTGCGTGTTCGTGCCAGGCCGCAGCTTTCGCAGCCGGGAGCCGGAATGTGTCGGGATTTGGACAGCACTTTTGGGCTTCATCGAGTTGGTTTAACTCTCGGAGCACTGTGCTACGCCGGACCATGGCGAACTCATCGCCGCTGCTTGCAGATTTTTCAAAATCAACCAAGGCTTCTCTGAGTCGACGCAGGATTCTTCGAGCCTCTCCACGGATGCGTTGGATGGTGACCCGATTGGTTCCCCTTGCCGCCAACGCTCGAGTTGCGGCGCGTTCAGCTTCTTCTTCGCAACGCAGTTGCAGCAGGAGGCCTGCGGCCCTCGCTAAGGAGGGGCCATCCTCAGTCCACTGGTCGATTGTCTTCAGGATCGTTCGAGCAGCAGATGTTTGCCCGTTTTGTAAATGAATTTCGGCCATTCCCAGCATCGCGGGAGCAAATCCGGCGCGTTGCGTCATGGCTGTCTGGAATCGCGCAAACGCGGCTTGATTTTTTCCCGCGGAGGCCAGTTGCTGACCTTCTTCGACCAAGGCTCTTGCACTTTTGGACGCCGTATTTCGGCCGGAGTTTGGTCGGGATTCGTTCGAAGGCTGCATCATTTTGACTGGTTCAAGATACGCTAGTCGGTTCTACCCCGCTCTAAGGAGAATCTGATGTCGCTTGATTACACCTCTTTGCTCGGTGATGAAGCCGAAAGTCTGCTCAACCACAAGGCCGTGGTGCCAGCATCCTCTTTGCACCTACCCGGCCCTGATCACTTCGATTCCGTTTGGGGGCCAAGTGACCGCTCACCTCAAGTCCTGCGTTCCCTTCAGGCTCTTCACGGACACGGGCGTTTGGCAAACACGGGCTATCTTTCGATACTTCCTGTGGACCAAGGCATCGAACATGCCGCTGGTGCTTCTTTTGCCAAGAATCCCGAGTACTTCGATGGCGAAAACATTGTCAAACTTGCTATTGAAGGTGGCTGCAATGCCGTAGCTACTACTTTTGGCGCACTTTCAGGACTCTCTCGGAAATACGCCCACCGTATTCCGTTCATCGTCAAGATCAACCACAACGAATTGCTGACCATGCCAAACCAGTTCGACCAAGTCATGTTTGGCTCGGTGCGTGATGCTTGGAACTTGGGCGCGGTTGCAGTTGGTGCGACTATTTACTTTGGCTCCGATGAATCTCGTCGTCAAATCATCGAGGTTGCCGAGGCCTTTGAAGAAGCAAGAGAACTCGGTATGGCGACCATCTTGTGGTGCTATCTTCGGTCACCCATGTTTAAGAAGGACGGGGTCGATCATCATGTCTCCGCTGACCTGAGCGGCCAAGCCAATCACCTTGGTGTCACCATCAAGGCCGACATCATCAAGCAAAAGCAACCGGAACAAAATGGCGGTTACGCCGCTTTGAACGCAGGGGACTCTGCTTACGGAAAATTCGATGATCGGATCTATTCTGAACTGGCTTCGGATCACCCCATTGACTTGACTCGATATCAGGTATTGAATTGCTACGCCGGCCGCGCTGGCTTGATCAATTCTGGTGGTGGATCCGGCGACAATGACTTTGGTCAAGCGGTCCGCACCGCGGTGATCAACAAACGCGCCGGGGGCATGGGACTCATTTCCGGCCGCAAGGCGTTCCAACGTCCTATGGATGAGGGAGCGAAATTGCTCCAGACGATCCAAGACGTTTATCTCGATGAAAGCGTGGATATCGCCTAACGCATTTTGGCTTTCGTATGAATTTCAAAGCCTCCCCGAATGGGGGGGCTTTTTTTGTGACTGAAGTTCGTCACATTTAGGCAGGTGGCTGGTCACCAAATTCAATTCGATTCTTGCCATCACGCTTGGAGGTCTTGAGTCGGCGATCGGCGAGTTGCACCAACCCTTCGATGGGGTCCTGATTGCTTTGGCCCAAAATATCCCATGGCCAGGTGGCCAGCCCACCGGAGAACCGGATTCGACCGGGCACTTCCAATCGCACCCGAGCGACTCCTTCACGAATGCGATCAAGCAGATCTTGGGTTGATTCGGCGCTAAAGCCGCGAGGGACGTGACTTTCGGGACCAGTTCGCCGGGTGAAGTCGGCCAGAATGACCACAAATTCATCGCCACCAACCCGTGCAATTTGATCGGCTGGCCGGATGGCGTTGCGAATGGCTTCGGCAAAAGCCCTCAACACATTGTCGCCGGCTTCATCGCCGTATCGGTCGTTCCACTGTTTGAAGTCATCCACGTCCAGTTTCAAAATGCTGAATGGATGTCTCTGCTTTGATCCATCCTGGATCACTTTGCGGAGGTGCTGTTCAAAACCTCGCCGGTTGAGCGTGAGGGTGAGCGGGTCGGTGATGGCGTCCCCTCTGGCTTCCGCAAATTGGTGGGCGTGGTCGAGCCAGTGGGCCAGCCATTCCCCCCAAGCTTCAGCTGGGGCACTGGGTGTGGCGGGGAGCGCGGACAACCATCCCAATTCAGGCCCACCAGAGAGCCCGACCCGGATCTCCCCCGAATCGCTATTGAAGATGGGGGGCGGGGCACCAGTTGCCGAGGCAATGGCCTGTAACGCGACGGGGAGGAGAACATCGGGCCCTTCTCCAGCGGCGCGGAGCAAGTCCAGATCGGTTGGGTCTCGTGGTGGTTCGTTTCCTCCAGAGCCAGTATCCGGTGGAGGTGGAGGTGGAGGTGGAGGTGGAGGTGGTGCCGCCGAGACTCCCGATTGTCGTGGAGTTGGAATCAAGGACGCCGAGGCTGCCTGGTCCGTGGTCGTCTCCGAGCCAGCAGCATCTTCGGCGGACTCGGCTTCCAAATGGTCCCCCTCCCCAGCAGGCACTTCACCAGAAGGAACCGGCTCGTTGGAGCTCTCTGGTGTCGTTGGTGGTATTTCGATGTCGATCTCTGGGGGGGGCGTCGGCACTCCAGGAGAAGTTTGGCTCGTTTGGGGTGGTGCTTTTCCAAGCCAGTGAATGTCGATCCCTGGTTCCAGCATGTCCGCGGCGGCGCTGAGTCGGTGCCCTTCTTCTCCCAGTTCTTCACCCAACATGACCAAAGCAATACGGCGGCCTTGTGTCCGTGCCGCCGCAATGGTCCAAAGCGCATCGAAAGCGTTGGCGGCATCAAGACACTCGGTCCCGCGAGCCATGGCAATACCCTCAGCTTCAGCACGACGGCGCGCGTCGCGGGTCAGCGCGAGGGCGACTGGTTTGGGCCGCCTTGGTTTGGGCGGTGGAACATTGGCTCGCTCTTTTTCAGGTTCATGACGTCCCAACAAGGCGTCGATTTCTTCGGCTCGAGGCCCCGGAGGAAGATCAACCACGCCTCCTTGGATTCGACCCGCCACGTCAGGATTGATTGGTGGTGGTTGGGTCGGTGGACTCAGCACTTCGCCGGGACGGCGTTGGACCAAAGTGGCACCATTCCATTGCAGCAGGCCACACGTTTGCAGTGGCCCATTCAGAAGGTCCAGGAGGGCGTGTGGTGGATCGGGTGGCGAAGGAATGACCAAAGCCAAATTGGTGGGTTGGCTCGGCGGATGCTTCAGAAGATCCTCACGGCACACCAACAAAAAGCTGAAGGCACTCTCCAGTTGATCGCTTCGTCCGACATCTTTCCAACCATCGGCATGCAACGCTCTGAGCATGCTTTGGTCAGCACCGGGGGGGAAGTACACGATGGCGTGTTTTTCGATGGACTCGTCCACCCCCTGAGTCTACGGCGAGATCGGGCTCTGTCAGGCGGATCCTTCGCGAGTCGGAACAATCCCGAACGCATCCAGAATTTTTCGGGTCAACTCGGACGTGCCGTTCTGGCATTGTCTTGCCTGGGCTGCATTGGTCATTTCCTTGAGTTGGTGCCGGTTCGTTAGAAGGTCCGAGAGGATGGGGCCAATCTGCTCCAGATTCTGTTGTTCTTCGATCTGGTCGTTGGCGATGATGGCCGCCTTGGCTTCCGCGGCGGCTTCTGCGTTGAAGCGTTGGTGTTGATCCTTGTGCCAGGGATAGGGCAGGTACAGCGCGGGGAGTCCCGCGGCTTCAATTTCAGCCACACTGTTGGCGCCGGACCGGGAGACCACCAAATCTGAAGCGCCAAATGCATGAGACATCTGGCGTACAAAGGGAAGGACCGTGACCGGACAGTCGGCAAGCGGAGTTTGGTCCCAGGAGTCTTGGACCATCGAGTGGTGGGCGGAGCCAGCCAAATGCAAGATTTGCCAGCCGAAGAAAGCCTCCGGATACTTCCGAGCCACATTGAGGACCAAGGCATTGAGAGTGGACGCACCGTTCGATGCCCCGGTGACCAGCAGCGTCGGACGGTTTCTGGCCAACCCCAAGGCGGCTCGATTGTCAGATTTGTTGCCTTCAACCGTCGCCGCAGAACGAATGGGATGCGCGGTCAGCTCCCCGGGGAACTGGTCGTGGGCGTGGACGGTGAAATTCTTGGTTCCCCACCGGCACAGGATTCGGTTGGCTCGCCCGGGGACAGCATCCAAATTCAGTACCGCCAGCGGCCAGCCAGCTTCTCGAGCGACCAGGCCGACCGCGGCCGCCGTAAATCCCCCAATGGTGATCACGCCCCCGATGGAGTGACTCTTGGCCAACCGGCGAAGTTCTCGACGTGATTGCCAGTAGCCCAACACACACCGAAGGGCCCGCTTGGGGTGCAAACTGGGGGGGGAGGCGGGGATGGCGTAGGCGTCAAATGCTTCGGAAGTCAAGATCTCCCGGTCGATGGACCGAGGTGCGTGCAGCAGGATGGGATGGACATGATGGGCGAGGCACTGCTCAGCCAGGGCCAAGCCTGGAGTGATGTGTCCACCTGAACCACCGCCAGCGATGAAAATGGTCTTCATGGGTTAGCGGTCAGCTTCGAGAATTGGCTCGGGTTCGTGGTTCGGATGGGAAGCCATCAGTGCCACCATGATGGCACCGGCCAGCAGAATCCACCCCGTTCCGGCTCTGGAGATAAACGGAAGAGCGATGCCCTTGGTGGGCAGCAGTCCCGTGGCCACCCAGACGTTGATGGCGGTTTGCATCGCAATGGTGATCGTGATGGCCACTCCGAACCAGCGGGCGGCAGGATTGGGGCACTGCCAAGCAACCCGCCAGAGGGAAAAGATGAGGCCCGCAAACGTCGTCAACACCAGTGCAGAGCCAAGAACTCCCATTTCTTCGGCCAAGATGGCAAAGACGAAATCAGACTCATCCACCGCCAAATAGCCTTGTGAACGCAAGCCTTGCCCCATACCGGCACCCTCAAGTCCTCCTTGGTGGATCGCTCGAAGACTCTCGGTGAGTTGGGCTCCTTCATTGGTGTTGGTTTGTTCCCACGGCGCGAGCCAGGCGTCCAAACGTCGGATTCGGTATTCCTCCATCCCGATGTAGAGGCCCCCGAAGAGTCCCAAGGTG
>CALDQF010000441.1 GCA_937911845.1 uncultured Phycisphaera sp.
GTAGGCAAGAGCGCCCCGGAAAGCACTTGCAGTTTGACGATCCACCGCCGAACGCTCTCGAAGAACCAGCTCGATGAAGTGAAGCGCGGCAGCTATGTACCGGCCAAGAAGAAGTGCCTCAGACAGATCTGCCTCGGAAAAGGCGGCACGCTCGTGGGATTCGACGTTAAGTGTCCCCAAGATTCGAGTACCCAGTTGCAGAGGCAGTGTCATCGTAGATTGAGCACCCTCGAGTCCGGGGAGATACTCATCGTCACTGTCGGCCTGCCGAGTGAGGACACACTGACCTGTGGCCGCGACACGACCGGTGATGCCGTTGCCTCTGGCGGCAGCAAAAATAGATTCGCCTATTCGAAGGGGGGCCAAATTGTGGCTGACAAACAATTCCAGCTGCTTTGTTTCAGGATGGAGCAGGCGAACTTCCCAACTGTCCCACTGAAACAGTGATTCAATCGCCGAATGGATACGACGATCAAGGATTTTGAGGCGGCCGGCGATGGTGTCGCCTTCATGGCCGGGTTCGTCGAGTTCAAGAATGCCCGCGGAGAACTCATGCACTTCCCGGAGTCGAGTGAGCGCGATTCTCTCCGGTCCCAAATCCCATTGGGTGAATGGTGCCGACTGATCCAGATGGGGCCGGGATTCCGTGATCACCTCAAAGTGTTCCAGCAAAAATTGCCGAACGACATCAGGAAGGCGTTCAGCCTCGGTGATGCGTAGGGGAGGTTTGGTTTGGTGCCCTGACATGCTTTCTCGAAGTGTACGCGTCCCGGTATCAATCTCGCTCGTAGAATTGGGGGATGGATGCGGCTTCTGTCACCAAAGTTCACAAATCCTTTGGGTCAAGGGCCGCCCTGCGCGATGTTTCTCTCCGGTTGCCGAAGTGCGGCGTTGTTGGGCTGCTTGGGCCAAATGGCGCTGGGAAAAGCACGATGATTCGTATGTTGGCTGGTGTCCTCCAGCCAGATTCTGGGACGGTCCTCGTGGGGGGAAAGTCTCCTGCTCATGTCGATGTTCGCGCACGGATTGGTTGGCTTCCTGAGCACAATCCACTTCCACTTCATAGGACGGTCCAGGATTGGGTTGTCGAGGCATGCCAGTCACGAGGAGGCGCTAGGAAGCAAGCGTTTGACGCTTTGGACCGATGCGACCTTTCCTTGCATGCGAATCGTCCCATTAACGCTCTCAGCAAGGGTTGGCGACAATTGGTGGGCCTCTCTGCGGCGGTTGCCCATGAGCCTGACGTTTTGATTCTCGATGAACCCTCAACCGGAATGGATCCTCTCCGTCGGCGATGGTTTCGTTCCTTGTTGCGTGATTTGGGGGCAGAGCGTTCGGTGCTCTTGAGTTCTCATCTGCTGGACGAGGCCGAAAGAGTCTGCGATGAGGCGGTCCTGCTTTCCGAGGGCTGTGTTCGGGCCTCTGGTCCCCTCACGCATATCCTTGCCCTCTCCGGGGGAGGTGATCTGGACGAAGCCTTCGTCCAAACGCTGATGCCAAAGGGGTCAAAATGAACTCCATTCGTATTGGCGTCCGTGAGGGCATCATGGCCGCACGGTCACCGGGCATGCTGCTTGGGGCAGCGTCCTTCGCTTTGCTCTGGGGATTGGGCTGGTGGTTGGCAGCACCTGCAGTTGACGCAGGATTTGCCAATGGAGCTCCTGCTGATTCTGCAGGAGTCATCCAACTTTGGACCCTCACCGCAGCGATCCTTC
>CALDQF010000442.1 GCA_937911845.1 uncultured Phycisphaera sp.
TGTCTGGATGTTGTTTCCATCAACAGACTCGGTGCACAGAAACGGTCTGGGTCATGCGTGCTGTTCATCGCACTGGTTGCGAAATCAAGACATCGGGGTCGTAGTGGATCGTCCGCTCAATGTCGTTGTGCTCGTCCAAGATCAGGCACGTGGGGTGGTGGTCGGCGTATTCGGCGTCGGTCATGTGGGCCCAGTGCATGATGATGACCCGGTCACCCGGAGAGACCAGCTTGGCGGCCGCACCGTTCAAGCCGATGGTGCGTGAGCCTGGTGCACCACGGAAAACGTAGGTTTCAAACCTGGCTCCATTTTCACAATTGGCGATCAGGACGACGTCGTTGACCCGCATGCCGCAGGCGTCGAGCAAGTCGGCATCGATCGTGATGGAGCCGATGTAATCCTCCCGGGCTTCGGTCACCCGAGCGTGATGCAATTTGGAATGAAGGACTTTTCGAAGCACGAAACCATTCTAAAACGAAAGCGGCCCCGGTCGATGCCGGGGCCGCAGAAGAATCAAAAGATTCGAGGGGGATTTAGTAATCCATGTCCTCACCCCCGGCCCCAGCCTTGGCCTTCTCCTTGACCTCGACAATGGCACAGTCGGTGGTCAACAGCAGGCCCGAGATGGAGGCGGCATTTTGCAAGGCCACCCGTTCCACCTTGGTGGGCACGATCACGCCGGCTTTGACGAGATCTTCGTAGGAGCGGTTGGCCGCGTTGAACCCGAACGAGACGTCGTCAGATTCTTCCACCTTCACACACACCACCGAGCCGTCAAGACCACCGTTTTCGGCGATTTGCTTGATCGGTGCGGTCAGAGCGCGTTCGATGATGTCCACGCCGACCTTTTCGTCGCCGGTGGCTTTCTTACGAGCCGCAACCAAGGCCTTGCGGGCCCGAATGACCGCCACGCCGCCGCCGGGAAGGATGCCTTCCTCAACTGCCGCACGGCATGCGTGCAGGGCGTCTTCGACGCGGGCTTTTTTCTCTTTCATTTCAACTTCGGTGGCGGCACCAACGTTGATTTGGGCCACGCCGCCGGCCAACTTGGCCAGACGTTCTTGAAGCTTTTCGCGGTCATAGTCACTGCTGGTGCCTTCGACCTGGGCTTTGATCTGCTCGATTCGACCTTGGATGTCCTTGGACTTGCCGGACCCTTCGATGAGGGTGGTGGCGTCCTTCTCGATGCTGACCTTTTTGGCTTTGCCCAAGTCTTTGACTTCGAGCTTCTCGAGGTCGACGCCGAGTTCGTCCATCACGGCGGTGCCGCCGGTGAGGACCGCAATGTCTTGCAGCATTTCCTTGCGGCGATCACCAAAGCCGGGGGCTTTGACGGCGGCGACCTTCAGAACGCCACGAAGCTTGTTGACCACGAGCATGGCCAAGGCTTCACCATCAACATCCTCAGCGACGATGAGCAGGCTCTTGCCAGCTTCGGCCACCTTGCCAAGGATGGGCAGGAGGTCTTTCGCGCTGGAGATCTTCTTCTCGTGGATCAAGACGTAGCAGTCTTCCAGATCCGCAGTCATGGCCGTGGTGTCGGTGACAAAGTGGGGGCTCAGGTAGCCCTTGTCGAACTGCATGCCTTCCACGAGTTCCACTTCAGTGTCGAGGCTCTTGCCTTCTTCCACGGTGATCACGCCGTCCTTGCCAACTTTGTCCATGGCTTCGGCAATGATCTTGCCGACTTGGGTATCTTGGTTGGCGGCACAGGTGCCAACCTGGGCGATCTCCTTGGAGTCACGCACGGTCTTGCTCATCTTGGCGAGCTCGTTGGTGATGGCGTCGACACCGATGTCGATGCCGCGCTTCACTTCGTGGGCGTGAGCGCCAGCAGTGATGTTCTTCAGGCCTTCAGTAAAGATGGCTTCGGCGTAGACCGTCGCGGTGGTGGTGCCGTCACCGGCATCCTTGGACGACTTGCTGGCCACTTCTTTGACCATTTGCGCCCCCATGTTTTCGAAGGTGTCTTCGAGTTCAATTTCCTTGGCAACGGTGACACCATCTTTGGTGACGGTGGGCGCGCCAAAGGACTTTTCAAGAATCACCACGCGGCCGGAGGGGCCGAGGGTGCTCTTTACCGCTTTGGCAAGTTTTTGAACGCCACGCAGCATGCGTTCGCGGGCGTCGATGTCGTAAGCAATTTCTTTTGCGGCCATGGTGGCTTCCTTCTGGCACACAGTGCCGTGGGGGCAAATCAGAGGGGACGGGCGGGGGGCCCGATCTCGACGCGGATCACTCTTCCGGCGTCGATAAGGACCTCGCGGGTCCCGTCAGTGAGTTTTAAAATGCCATCGTCTTCCGCAGGTACGAGCAGGGCTCGGGCCACCACGAAATCGTCGCAGCCTTCGAGGACCAAGCGAACATCGCGTGATCCGTCCAAGGCCAACAGGGCCGATTGCAGGTGGGAAGCATGGAGTGGCATAAGTTCAAAGTTGGGTTCAAAGTGGTATTCAGATCAAAGTCGGGTTTGCCACGCCATGGAGACGTGGGAAGCATCGATGTAGATCACGTTTTGTTTGGTGGTGACGCGGATGCCGTGCTGGGAAATCAGCGCTTCCACTTTTTCCACATTCCGGAGCTCCACCGTTTCGGAGGCGCCCGACATGTGCAAGTCGAGTTCCTTGGCCGAACCGACCATGTCCTCAAGCACTTGGATAAGAGGTCCACGTTCCATGGTCAGCCAATCACCGCGAGGATGTCTTCCTCGGTCATGATGATGAGATCTTCACCATCGATTTTGATTTCGGTGCCGGCGTAGGAAGAGAAGAGCACGGCGTCGCCTTTCTTGACCGTAAAGGGCAAGTAGTCACCGGTTTCTCTGTTCAAGATGCCGTTGCCGAGGGCCACGATCTTGCCTTCCTTGGGCTTGTCTTTTGCGGACTCGGGCAGGAAGATGCCAGAGTCGGTGCGATCCGCGGCTTCCGCACGCTTCACAATGATTTTGTCGCCGAGGGGACGAACCTTCATGGGTCAAATCTCCTGTGCCCACCCTGTGGGCGTTTGTGACCTGTCTTTTCATCCGGAGGCGCGGACCGTTCCGTGGCCCTCCGCAAGACTTCAAGCAACCGCTCGGTGTGGAGCGGTCGATCCAAAACCGCGAACACGCCTTCCCGCAGCGCGTCCGTCAGCGTCCGACTCCGGTCCCGGGTGGTTGCCATGGGGGGGCGAACCACGATCACCGGAGGGGGCGCCTCCCGTCGCCGGAGCAGTCGCACGAAGGCGCCGCCGGCCACGCTCCCTGGTGAATCCTCACCACGGAGAGGAATCGCCCAATCCACGACCGCCACATGGACGGTCCAGGAGTCGAGCAAGACTTCGGCCTCTTCGCCGTTGGCGGCGAATCGGGTCTCAAATCCGGCCGGAGCGAGGAGCGACGGAAGTTGCTCCAACGCTGGGGTGGCGCGGCGGGGGTCATATGAGACCATGAGGTGGCGTCTTTGCACGACGACGATTCCTTGGACAGAAGGAATTGCAAGTCCCGTGCCGGGTCTGGGCCCGATTTGGAGCCATTTTTGGCTGCCGAGGGTCTTGGGGGTCTCTTTCCTCCTGCCATTCTGGCATCGGAGGGGCTTGGTCGTCACAATGGACGCTTCAGCCCCCAGAAGGGGGAAGGAGGAACCATGCAGTGGCACTCGGTCTCGAAGATTTTTGCTGGCGCGGCAGCCGTTGGCGACACCGTGGAAATTCGGGGATGGATCCGCACCCGGCGGGACTCCAAGGCGGGTTTGTCCTTCCTTGCGGTCCACGACGGTTCGTGCTTTGACGCCCTGCAGGTGGTCGCCCAAGGCGATCTCCCCAATTACGCCGAAATCCAAACCCTGACCACCGGCTGTTCGGTGGTGTGCCGCGGGGTCTTGGCCGAGAGCCAAGGCAAGGGGCAGTCCATCGAAATGCAAGCGTCTGAAGTGGAAGTGGTGGGCTTGGTCGAAGACCCAGACACCTATCCGGTGGCGGCCAAGCGACACACCTTTGAATACCTGCGGGAAGTGGCCCACCTTCGCACACGAACCAACACGTTTGGTGCGATCACTCGGGTTCGGAACTGCTTGGCCCAGTCGGTGCACCGCTTCTTCCACGAGGACGGGTTCCAATGGGTGCACACGCCCATCGTGACCGCAAGCGATTGCGAAGGCGCGGGCGAGATGTTCCGGGTCTCGACGCTGGACATGATGAACTTGCCCCGCAATGAAGGAGGCGGCGTGGATTACTCCGGCGACTTCTTCGGCCGGGAAGCTTTCTTGACGGTGTCGGGTCAATTGAATGTGGAAACGCATGCCTGCGCGTTGTCCAAGGTGTACACCTTTGGCCCCACGTTCCGGGCGGAAAACTCCAACACCACCCGCCACCTCACCGAGTTTTGGATGATCGAGCCGGAGATTGCGTTTGCCGACTTGGCCGATGACGCGGACTTGGCGGAGCGGTTCTTGAAGTCAATTTTCCGAGACCTGCTCAACGAGCGTCCCGACGATATGAAGTTCTTCAACGACCGCATCGATGATGGCTGCATCGAGCGGGTGGAGAAGTTTGTCGATGCTTCCTTTGAACGTATGGAGTACACCGATGCCATCAAGCACCTTGAAGCGGCCGTGGCCAAAGGGGTGAAGTTTGAGTTCCCCGTGTCGTGGGGCATGGACATGCAGTCCGAGCACGAGCGGTACCTCACCGAGGAGTTGGTGGGCCGACCCGTGGTGGTGATGAATTACCCCAAGGACATTAAAGCGTTCTACATGCGTCTGAACGACGATGAAAAAACCGTCGCGGCCATGGATGTGCTTGCGCCCGGGATCGGCGAGATCATTGGCGGATCACAACGCGAAGAGCGGCTGGATGTCCTGGACCGCCGCATCGTGGAGTGCGGTCTTGAGATCGAGCCGTACTGGTGGTACCGCGACCTTCGAAAGTACGGCACGGTGCCCCACGCCGGATTTGGCTTGGGCTTCGAGCGCACGATCTTGTACGCGACCGGCATGGCGAACATTCGGGACGTGATTCCGTTCCCGCGGACGCCGGGTCGGGCTGATTTTTAAGTCCAGCGAAGATTTTCTTAGGGATGCTGCACCAGCTTTTTGAAGGCTTCTCCTCTTCTTTCGTAATTTTCGAATTGGTCCCAACTCGTTGCGCCAGGGGAAAGAAGCAGTTGCTCTCCTGGCGCAAGTTCTGAAGTGGCGGCGGTTACGGCAGCATCCAAGTTCATGGCGTGCATGCATGGTCCCTGGGCACGCGTATGCAGTTCTTTTCCGATTTCTCCAATGGTGTAGGTCTTGACGCATTGGTCAAACAGATCACACAGCGGTCCGAGGTCGGTCCCTTTGCCTTTCCCTCCAGCAATCAATCGCACCGGCCCCTTCTCTCGAACCGCGGCAATCGCCAATGCAACTGCTTCAGCCGTGGTGGCTTTGGAGTCGTTCCAAAAACCGTTTTTGGGGAAGTGCGGGACAACCACCCGTTCCAACCGGTGGGGAAGTCCCGTGAACGAGGCCAGTCCCTTTTCGAAATCAGTTGCCGGCCGATGGGATGCCAATGCGGTCACGGCGGCGAGGGCGGCAGCCGCGTTGATGCGGTTGTGGTGGCCGGGCACCAGCAGTTTGCCTTCATAGGGTGAAAGGGTGCTGCCGTCCAGCGACACCTTGGCGTGGTCCAAGATGGCTTGCTTGCACTGGGCGTAGTGCCCCATGTCGCCATGCCAATCCAAATGGTTGGGGACCAAGTTGGTTCGCAGGGCGACGTCGAAGGTTGGCTGGGGGGCCTTCGGCGCTTCGTACAGCCACCATGCCATTGCGCTCGACAGTTCCACCACCAACGTGTGGTCCTTTGGTGTTCCAATCAAAGACTCACCCAAGTTGCCACCGCGTGTTGCGGGGATGTCTGCTGCGACCAATGCCGCGTGGGTCATGGCGGTGGTGGTGCTTTTGCCCGCGCTACCGGTGATGGCAATGGTCTTGCGATCACTGAGTTGACCCAGCGTGCGTGCAATTTCGGTCGTGATGGTGGCGCCCGCTTGCCATGCACTTTGGAGATAGGGGTTCTTCCAAGGTTGGGGGACGGCGGGGGTGGCGATGACCAGCTCGGC
>CALDQF010000443.1 GCA_937911845.1 uncultured Phycisphaera sp.
CACCGGTGTAGGTGTGAATGCCACCGATTTCAAAATCAATGTCCATTTCAGAAGCGTTGACCAAGCCGATCAGATCCTGATCGTCCAGATCAACCCAATTGTTTGACGTGAACGAAACCGGAGAGTGAAAAGCGCATGTTCCGAAGGGTGGAAGAACTCCATCGCATCCTTCCAGTTGCGGATCGCCAAGTCGACTGTCGTAATCAAAGCCAGTCAGTTCGCCAAAGAGGGGGTGGAAGACCCGCCAATAGGCACTGATGTCAATCACACTGGGCAGTTCAAAATCGCTCAGACTTTCCAACCAGAGCACACGGTGGAATCCACCATCGAGTCGAAGTCTCGCGCCGGTTAACCGGCGATCACCATTCCAGTCGTCAAACCCTGAGAATCGGATGACGCTGGGGGCTTGTTCGTTGTGAGCATGCAGGATGTTGGCGACTTGCTGTTCCACCAGGCATCGTCCCTCTTCACAGACGGTTCCTGACCCCACGAGAATGCCGCCAAGATTGGCACAGGCATCCGGGCCCAAGTCATCCAGACAGTTCATCCCGTCAATACAACAGGCTCCTGAGCACACCACCCGCTCGCACTGGGTGTCGAAGCTCGCGCCGGGTTCACCGCTGGCGTAGCCCAGATACTCCCCTCCAAGATTGTCGCACTCCTCAAGTGTCAGAAGGGTGCATCCGCCACTTCCAAGGCAGCACGCCCCGGCCGGAGGAGGGCACATCGCACCCATTTCGTACTCATCAGCAGATGAACCATCACCCATGTATTGACCACCGGCCAGAGTGCATTCGGCAGCGCTGCTGGAGAAAGCACTGAGGTCTGGCATACAACACGCTCCAAACGAAGTGCACACGAATGTCTCGCAATTATTGCTTGACGTGCTCCACCGTCCTCCTACCAGTTCGCATGTTTGTTCACTCATCTGGTAGCACAAGAATTCATCACTGTGACTGACACAGCACACTCCAGAATCAACAAACATATTCAGGGCAGCAACAAGTAAGAACGTGGATGTGACTGTCTTCCGGGCCAACAGGCGTTGGAGGCATCGGGTCACGAAGCACTTGGTTTCACCCGTCAGATGGGATTCGGGGGCGAAAGCGAACGCACATGTGAAACGGTTGCGTAGGAACGTGGTTTACTTGCCGCTGAAAAAGCGCTTCAAACCGTAGAAGGTGGCCGCGCGACCAATCCGGGCGATTGATTCGGTCAAAGGAATCTCTTTCGGACAAGCTTTGACGCAGTTTTGGGCATTGCCGCAGTCGTTCACACCACCCAC
>CALDQF010000444.1 GCA_937911845.1 uncultured Phycisphaera sp.
CGGTGGGGACTCTTTTCCATCACCAAGCGAGCCGCCGCCGCCGCTTGCCGGACCTTGGTCAAGGCAATAGCACTGCCGTGTTCTGCGGGAGAGCGCATCACCAACGCATCAAGCGAAATACCCCCGCTGGCGTCTGGAAGGCCGCCGTACCCCACCGAATCCACCTCGGGATCGGCTTCGACGGCGTCCGCCACGTGCATTGCGGCGTCCAGTGGGTCGGTACCGGGGCCCAACCGCGCAAAGGCGGACTCGTGTTCGGGGCGAGAGAAAGACCAGGTGCTCAGCAAGAGTGACATTGCCTCAATCATAGGTCGGACGCGTAGACTCTCGGGGTGACACAACCGGATTCCCACGTTCACGACATGCTGCTTAGCGTTGGCTTGGCTTTCGCGGCGGGGATTCCATTGGTCACCATCGCGAGGCGTGTTGGGCTTCCCCCCATTTTGTTGCTGACTGCCGCCGGGGTTTTGATTGGTCCTGGCGTCTTGGGAGAGTCCGCACTGGTCGACCCCGCAGATTTGGGACGAGGACTCGAGGTTCTGGTGGCCCTTGCGGTGGGACTCATTCTTTTTGAAGGTGGGCTGACCCTCGATCGCGGCGTACTTCGAGAAGCCCCGGTGGTCATCACCAGGTTGTTGACAGTCGGCGTCTTCGTCACGCTCTTGGTGGGAACTTTGGCTTTGGTCTTTCTGGCCGATAGACCGTGGCGGGAAGCGCTGCTCGGCGCGTCTTTGGTGGTGGTCACAGGACCCACCGTCATTGGACCTCTGCTAAAAAGGGTCAGGCTTAACGAAAGACTGCACGGCATCCTGCACTGGGAAGGGGTGGTCATCGACCCCATTGGTGTTTTTGTGGCCTTGTTGTGCTTTGAAATCGCCATATCGGATGAATCCGGCGGACTCACCGCGATAGTTGATTTGGTGGTTCGCGTTCTGGGTGGATCCATCATTGGCATCATTGGTGGACGCATCCTGCTGTGGCTGCACCGCCGAGATCTGGTACCAACCGACCTCACCAACGTCTTCACCCTCTCCGTGGCGGTGGGCGTCTTCACGGTGGCTGAGTCCATTCGCAGCGAAGCGGGGGTTCTGGCCGCGACCGTGGCCGGCTACACCCTTGGCTTCCAGCGTCCGGAAAGGCTGCGCCACCTCCGAGCATTCAAAGAAGAAATTGTCTTCCTGCTGATTGGCGCTTTGTTCATCCTGCTCGCCGGCCGCTTGGACTTTGAACGTTTCGAATCCTTTGGCCTGGGCGGTTTGCTCGCGGTCTTGGCCATGATGTTCGTTGCCCGGCCTCTGTCCATTGTGCTTTGCACTTGGGGCAGCGATCTGGGATGGAACGAGCGGACATTCTTGGCTTGGGTTGCCCCACGTGGCATCGTCGCCGCGTCGATGGCGTCGTTGTTTGCTCTGGCTTTGGAACGAGCCAATCCTGACGATGTCGGCTTTGTTGAGACGTTCACTTGGTCGGTGATTTTGGCCACGATCTTGCTGCAAGCGACCACCGCAGGTCCTTTCGCCGAATTGCTTGGACTCCGACGCAAGCACCCCAAAGGATGGATCATTGTCGGCGCGCACAGCTTGGGAAGACGCATCGCTCACTTTGCGACCAACCAAGCAAAAGTTCCGGTTTTGCTGATCGATCAAAACAAACGAGCCATTCGAGAAGCGAAAGCCGAAGGGCTGCATGCCATCGAGCAAGATGCCCGGCGCCCTGAATTGGCGGAGCGTGCAGACTTTGCCCGCTTCGGCAATCTCTTGGCGCTCACCGACAATGAGGATTTGAATGTCCGCCTTTGCGACATCTGGTCCGACATGCTTGGCAAACCAAATGTCTGGAGATGGGGCGGAGAGGAATCCGACAGCGGCAGTCGTTTTGCGCAAGGGTTGCCTCGTCCCGGTCTCATCTCTGCAGAGATGGAACGCGGCGATGCCAAGTTCGTGGTCGATCCAGACGAACATGGCGCTGGGGTGTACCGAGTGGCTTCGGCCAACGACGGTGTTATGGATTTGGCCCCGCCTGAAAGCGTGCCACAGTTGGGATTGCACTTGATTCGAGAAGCGGACTACTTCCGCCAGGCCTTTCTCCCTGAGGGATTCGGCCCACTGCAATCCAATGGCATTGATGCCATTTTGCACGAGTTGATGGATCGACTGGTTGCCGCGCGACCTGACATCAACCGAGAACAAATCTTGGCCGATCTGCTCTCGCGAGAACAAATGAACCCCACTTTTGTGGGTGATGGTGTTTGCATCCCACATACGCATGCTCGCGGACTTGATGAGCGGGTCTGTGTTCTTGGCATCGCGCCCGAAGGCACCTCCTACGGAACACACCAAGTGCGGCTGGTATTCATGCTGATCTCTCCCACTGGTGACCCAGAATCCCATTTGGCCACACTGGCTGAAATTGGTCGAACCTGTCTGGATCCGTCAATTCGCCAGGCGTTGATGGACGCCTCATCGGGAACCGTAGCGCTGCAAGTCATTCAGGGAGCCCACGATTGATCCTTTGGACTTGCGCCATGTGCTGGTCCCTCATCCCTCCGGGCCCGGTGGAAGCCGAGGTCAAAGCAAGGATCGAAGCGCTCCCTGTGGGCCAGAGCGCGTTCAAAGATTTGGCGTGGCCAGATGCTGTTCTGGACGCCATGGTGGATCGGATCATCGGTCAAAGCTGGCGGACGTCCACCCAGCATCCCCCGCGGCAATCAGTGGGCCTGACGCCAGAGCGGACTGTCGAATCGGCTGACCCATGGCGCCCCGAAGAACGAGCATCGCGAATCACTTGGGGGAACGCCATTCGTCCCCCACAGGCCAATTTCTTTGGAAAAGAACGCGCTCCAAGTGGCACGTTGGAACAAGCGGTGGTGCTGCGCCAACTTTCGACCGAAGGTCTTGCCGCCACCCTTTTGACCCATGCTCAGGAATCATCCCATGTGGATCGCCTCCTGGAACTTGGTATTCCGCTGGACTTGGCCGGCCTTTTTACAGGCCCCGATGGGATCCCCGTCTTGGATCGGATGCTTTCGGGCCTGACAAACACCGAAGACCCACGCTCGAAATTCCAGCTGGAATGGCCGATCACCAGCCTTCAATTCTGTCATGACGACGGAAGCGACCCTTCTCTTGGTTGGCGGGCCCACTTGCCGGACCTCCGTTTGATCGACGGCCGCGATGACGGGAGCGCGGCAGATCTTTTGCCCCGATTCTCAGGAACCATCGCGATTGCTGAAAACCAGACCATTCCCGGAACCACCGGAGTACGCACCATTGGACGACCCGACCAATGGGCCCGCGACAATGGACGTTTGGCCACCGACGGCCAAACGAAGTACTTGTTGCGTCCTCGGTGGGCCTCGAGAGGAGACACGGGCACCGAATGGTGGCCTCCGGCAGAGTTTGCCGCTGAGAGTTATGTCCGGTCCGGACATGCCGTGTCGCGCGCGACGGGTCTGCTTTGGCAAGGCGGCAACATCCTGTTGTTTCGAGAACGGGATGGCCGGTCGCACCTTTTGGTTTCCACCACGACCCTCGCGCGCAACCAAAGACTCGGACTGACCACGGAGGAATCGGCCCGGGCGCTCCAACGCACCTTTGGGGCGGACACAATTACCCCCCTCACCCCTTCAGGATTTCATCTGGACATCGAACTGTGTGTGATTCAATCACCAGCAGGCCCACTGATGTTTGTGGCCGATCCAAAAGCCGCTGCGAAGCTTTTGCTGGAAAACGCTTTTGGTGCACCAGCCACAACTCCGGAGCAAATCACCAAATACCGAGGCGTGATTGACCGCAATCCTCCAAACCCAATGAGTTCTCGCTTGCAGCATGCTTGCGATCTTCTGTTGGCGGACGTTCTGTTGGCCAATGAATCCGATCGGATGACACCGGAAGTTCGTTCGGCATTTGCCGCGATGGAGCGCATGGCCGAACGACGGGAAGCCATGGTGAACACCCTGCAATCCAAAGGCTACGACGTCCGTCGGGTACCCAGCTTTGTCTCGATCGGAAGACTGTGGGGGCCGGCCAACGCTTTGGTCACCAGCAGCCATGTGTACTGGCCGCAGTTTGGCGCGGGAAGCGAACCAGCAGAAGAGACGGCGGCACAGGTGTTCCAAGGGCTGGGACGAGAGGTCCGAGGCCGTCCAGCCCGAACCATTCTGGAACGGGACGGCGGCTTGCATTGCGCCTTGGAACCCATTCCTGTCTTCGGGCAACTGAACGATTGAGCCTGCGTCAACGTCCGAGAACCGTCTCAAAAGCATCAGCGTCCGAGAAACCCAGTGGAATCGGTAAAAAGTCATCCGTTGACCCACCGAGGCTCCGTATTGTTTTAGGGGGAATTCTTATGCGAAACACTTTCATTCTTAGCGTCTCGGCCGTCTCGGCCGGTTTGATCCTCATCGGTTCCATGACCAACGCGGCAGATGTCGAGTTGGACCAATCGTCCACGACGTCCCTCGCCAACGGCTCCGCTCTGAATGCAGAACCACTTGGCGTAGTTGGCCCCGATGTGGTGGTTTGGGACCTGCAGAGCTACACGAATTACAGCGCTTCTGGCGGCTACGACGCGTACAGCATCGGCACCGTCAGTTGCAATGTTGGGGATGAACCTCTGCTTTGGATTTCCAACAACAACGAACACCCGGTCATTGGTCAATCCATGTACCGGTTGGCACCCGGCCCCAACGGTCACCCCCGCATGGAAATGATTGGACAATCATGGTTGAAGCACGGTTTCTGCGCTCTGAGCCAGAGCGAGTGTGGCCCATGCCAAGCCACCTCATGCTCAACCCTTGGGGTGAATTGCTCCGACCCGTACACCGCAAGCCGCAACGGATCTCAAAGCACATTGGGTCCCAAGTTCGAAGTGAACGCGACCACTGGTGTCTACCCCTACCCCCCCGCAAATCCGGTGTACAGCGGATCTACTGCTCGGCGCCTCCGGGTCCCCCAGAACATGGTGACCGATGTCCCTTCGGGCTCGACTTTCTTTGTTGAAGGACAATACGTATGCCCAGATGACAACCCCACCCAAGGTGGCAATGGTGACAACAACATGTCCTACCGAGGCGTCG
>CALDQF010000445.1 GCA_937911845.1 uncultured Phycisphaera sp.
GGCAGGACGCCACTGATTCCGTTCTTGGTGGGCCCATCACCATGGCGTTTGAGCCCAGTGTGGCTTGGAATCCATACCGCCAAGATGAATTGCAAACCACGGCGGAAGTGGCTCGATTTGGAGGACCAATATGGCGCACGATCATCGGAGACACGGCCCTGGCCACAGGTCAAGATGCCCAAACCACCGCCGAATCACTTGTCGCCCCAGTGGATCCAATGTCCGCTACTGCGAATTTTGAAACTCGAGTTGGGGCCATAAACACCGCGGCTCAAACCCCTATTGCCGTTGCCGAACTCGCATTCGACCTCAAGCAAGATGAATCGCAATGCAATCGCTGGTTGAACGCACTGGAGGACCAACTGGAGAATCGCAGGTGGATTGATGCGGGCCAAACCGCCGACAAAATTCTTCGACTGTCTCCGGAGCACCCGGAAGCCATGCTGGGTGAAGTCTTGGCTCACCTAGGCGCCGGACTGTGGTCAACCGCAACCAGTTCGTTTAATCGAATGTTGCAAAGCTTGCCGATTCTGCTGGGGGTACGACCGGAAGCAACATTGAGACCTCGAGACGAGCGGTTGCAAGAAGGAATTCAACAACTCCTCGACTTTGATCGAGAAGATGCATCCCGACTCGCGGTGTGGCTATGCACCCTTTTGGATCAAGTTGCAGAACGAGACGAAATCCGCCAAACACTCGATGCTGAAGATCCAATCAACCAACTGTTGGATGCTGGGCTCGGACTGCACAATTCACGCCCATAATTCCGATGGATCAACATGAGCGGTTTTCTTCCGGGACTGGCACAATTGGCTGCAGCAGGCCTCGTGAAAGCGGGTTTGGGCAAGCGTCCTGAGAAACAGCTTTCCAAAGCGAAGAAGCCCCAGCGACCGAGGGACACCACCAGTATCCCGGCACCCACCGAGAAAATTGAAGCCACAAGTGATGTCCCCCAAAAGCAATCACGCCCAGGGAGTCAAATTGATCTGACGGCGTAAGCCATCCGCCACAGTACACTCGTCGCTCCATGAGCAAATCACGCTGCATCACAACCCCTATTTACTACGTGAATGACCGGCCCCACATCGGGCACGTGTACACCACAACCTTGTGTGACGCTTGGGCTCGGGCCATGCGGCTTTCGGGGGATGAAGTGTTCTTCCTGACCGGAACCGATGAGCATGGCGTCAAAGTTGAGCAGTCAGCCCGCGACAAAGGCATGGAACCGCAAGCGTTGGCCGATCTGAATAGCGCGGAATTCCGAAAAGCCATGGAACTCTTCGATTTGACCAACGATGAGTTCATTCGAACCACAGACCCGGACCACATTCGGCAAGTCCAACTCTTTGTCAAAAAACTGATAGATCGTGGCGATATTTACCTTGGCGAATTTGAAGGCTGGTACGACCGGGGGCAAGAGGAGTACATCACCGAAAATCGAGCCCGTGAACTGGACTACAAAAGCCCCATCAGTGGGAAGCCACTGGAACGGGAAAAACAGTCGAACTACTACTTCCGGCTCAGCGCGTACCAAGATCGTCTGGAAAAATTGTTTGCCGACCAACCGAACTTTGTTCGACCAGAAGCTCGACGCAACGAGGTGCTCGGTCGGATCAGAGAAGGCCTCCAAGACGTCCCGGTCAGTCGAACCAACTTCTCTTGGGGTATCCCTATGCCTGGGGACGAGGAGCATGTGATTTATGTTTGGATCGACGCGCTCTTCAACTATGCCACTGCCCTTGGTTTGGCGGAAGCAGAGAGTGAACGCCATGCGGCGCGTGGGCACTTTTGGCCCGCCGACTTGCATGTCATTGGCAAAGAAATCCTGTGGTTCCACGCCGTCATTTGGCCATCCATGCTGATGGCTCTAGATCTTCCGCTGCCTGGAGGCATCCACGCCCACGCCTTCTGGATCAGTGAAGGGCAAAAAATGAGCAAGAGTCTGGGGAACTTCGTGGATCTGCCAACCATTGAGAAGACGATCGGCCACTATGGACGTGATGCATGGCGCTGGTACCTGCTAACCCAAGGACCATTAGGCGGGCAAGATGCTGACTTCCAACGGGACAAGTTCCACGAAACCTACAGCGCTGACTTGGTGAACACCTTCGGCAACTGCGCCAGTCGAACCACGGCCATGACCGTCAAGTATTTCGAGGGTGAGGTTCCCGCCATGGCCGACGGGGGTCGAAACTCAATGGCGGAACGCGATTGGCCCACTCTGACAGCCACGGCCACCGAGAGGTGGCAGGCGGCCATCAGCCGCTTCGATTTGGACGACGCGGCGGAAGCGGCCATCGGCTTGGTGCGTGAGGTCGATGCATTCATCAACGACACCGAGCCTTTCCGTGTGGCCAAAGACGACAGCCGTCGTGAAGAATTGGCCGGCATCCTGGGTCGATGCCTAGAAGCAGTGCGCATCG
>CALDQF010000446.1 GCA_937911845.1 uncultured Phycisphaera sp.
CCCTCGTTGGGCGGGGCAGGCGCAGGTGCGGGTGCGGGCTCGGGCCTCGGCAGCGGATCAGGTTTGGGTGGTGGTAGCGCTACTTTTTTCGGTTTGGCGGCGGAGGGACGCCGCTTTGTGTACATCGTGGACAAGTCCGGTTCCATGTCCACTGGGTGGAACGCCACACCGGGGAGCCTGTCGGTGGGACGGTCTTCGGGGGATACCCGTTGGCGGCGTGCAGTCGCTGAATTGCTCAAGAGCATTGCGAAGCTTCCGACGGTGGCCCGCTTCCAAGCGTACCTCTACGACTCGGGTCTTTCTTCGCCACCGTGGAACGAGGACTGGGTTCCCGCAGGCAGCCGAGGTCGTTCTCGAGTGCAGAACTGGGTGAATCGGATCGTTCCGGGCGGTGGAACCCAGCCCGTCGATGCGATTCAAAGCGCACTGTTGCTGCAGCCTCCACCCGATGCTATTTTTCTTTTGACCGACGGTGAGTTCCCCGTGGAGCCGGCGTTGCAGGTGTTGCAGACCATGAAGGGACAAGGCATTCGTTGTCCGGTACACACTGTGGCCCTGGGATCTCAAGCTGGTGCCGACACACTCCGGGAACTCAGCCGAGTCACCGGTGGCCGAACAAGGGTGGTGAAGTGATGGTTGGTCTGCTGTGGACGCTGCTTTCCTTTGTGGGTAGCAACGACGATGCCGTCCTCTATTTGAGGGGTGGAGGTCGGGAGTCTGTTCAGATTTCTGAAGCGGATGCGAATGGCATTCTGATGCAACAGGGACTCTCGCTTCAACGGGTGGATTGGGATCAAATCATCCTTATCGAAGGACTTCCCAGCAACTCGGAGCACCAAGCGACCATCGATGCATGGCTTCCTCATGCTGAGTTGCTTTGGCGATTCCGATCTCGTCTTGAGCGTCTCGATTTCCAAGGAGCCGCCCGGTTGGCAGCAGACGTCAACCAGTGGAAAGACCATCCCAGTCGAATTGGTCTGCTCGTTCGCGAAGGCCTGTTTCAGATTGCTTTGGCGGAAGGCAATCTCGCCGCCGCGGTGCCCCATCTGTTGTCTTTCGGAGATCGATTGGCCATCGAGGCATCAACAGCCACCATGGGGTCTCGCTTGAACACTTCCGTCACCGGGGCTGTTCGATTGCATCCAGATTTCCCGCCCATCGTTCCCCCAGGTCCCGACGTCGCAGTCGCCCGAGAAGCCATCGCCAAGTTACCACCTCCAGTCGACCCTCTTTCCGCATGGCTTCGTGGTGCCTGGGATGTGGTGCTTGCTCGAGCCGATGGCCAACTTGGTCCTCTTCCTGATTGGGGCGGATCCTCGCCGGTGCCTCGGGCAGTGCAATTGTTCCGAGCGTGTGAACTTGGGATTGATGGGGGAGACCATCAAGGGGGGTTTGCGCTTTGGGTAAAGTTCGCAGACCGATCGCCTTCCCGCCGGGCGGTGCTTGATCGGGTTGAAGTCTTGTCTCGTGGCGCGTCGTCACCAATGTCTGACCTCGCTGGTTGGCAAGCGGTTGAAATGCTGCGATCGATGTCACTCCCTACCGAAGCGGATCGACTTCTCCAACATTTGCGTCGAGTCGACGCTGATGCTCTTCTTTTGTCTTTCTCACAAGGATCGTTCTGATATGCGACCAGTCTTCTTCCTCGCGCAAGCTGAATCCTCCCGATCGCTGTTGCAGGCGGTCTCGGACTCTGGACCAGTTGGGACGCTGCTCATCCTGTTAT
The DNA here is from genome assembly GCA_937911845.1 of uncultured Phycisphaera sp. Classification (GTDB taxonomy): domain Bacteria; phylum Planctomycetota; class Phycisphaerae; order Phycisphaerales; family SM1A02; genus UBA8653. The sequence continues at coordinate 1,727 of CALDQF010000446.1, forward strand.
CCATGGCAGCCTTCGCGTTGATCTTGGTTCGTTTGTGGCAACTGCGGCGGGTGGCGTTGCTTCCAGAGCAGCAGTTGATGGAACTTGAATCATTGCTTCACGGAGGGCGGGTTGATGAGGCTTTGGCTTACTGCAGCACCCCGTTAAATGACTCGTTCGTTACGCGAGCTCTGGAGCCAGCTTTGGCCCGATTGTCAGCGTCTCCCATGGCCGTTTTTGAACTTCGGGCATCGATCGAAGAAGCCGGCGAAGTTGAAGTGGCGGCTTTGCATCGCCAAACCGAGCCCATTGCAGTGATTGGCGCCATTGCGCCTTTGATTGGTCTTTTGGGCACCGTGTTGGGCATGATCGGTGCTTTCGACGCCTTGGGAGCTGGAGCGCAAAGCAATCAAGAGTCCATTGCCGGAAGCATTTCGCTGGCATTGACCACCACCCTCTTGGGGCTGGTGATCGCCATCCCGTGTGTGGCATCGGTTTCATGGTTACGAAGTCGTATCGATGCCACCGCAGCAGAGGCGGGCCGCGAACTGGAGCGTTTGGTGCTGCCGCTTGAATTGGGGGCGGACGCCGAATGAAGCTTGGACGAGGCCATCCCGTCCGGCGAACGCCTGACCTCACGCCCATGGTGGACGTGATCTTTCTGTTGATTGTATTTTTCTTGGCCGCGGCTCGTTTGGAGCAAGATCGGCGTGAGCCAGTGGACCTGCCTCAACAAGCTGGTGAGGCTGAGAAAAAGCGTCGTGAAGGGTTGGTGCTCACGCTGTTGGCTGATGGCACGCTTCGTATTGCCGGTGTCTCACGAGATATTGAAGCTCTTCCGGCGTTACTGGCTGAAGCGAACCGCGACGGAATGCCATCGGTGACCTTACGGGCCAACCGTGAAGTAGACGTTGTCATAATTGACCGTGTCATACGGCTCTTGGCCCGGAGTGGGGTGCCCGGAGTAGAGATGGCGGTTGCCCCGGGAGGTGGCCCGTGAATCTTAATCGGCGTCGCCGTGAATCCGTTGAATCTCCGAGCCTTTCGAGTTTGATTGATGTGGTTTTTCTGCTGCTGGCGTATTTCGTCCTCACGGCGGCATTTGCCCTGCCCGAGCGGTCCCTCACTCCAGCAATCTCGGTGGATGGGCAAGGTGCCGATGATTCCGCAGAAGTGGAGCCGCAGATCGTGCAAGTACGCACCCAACGCGGCCAGGTGGTGTACCAACTTGGTGCCCAAACCCATAGCACCTTGGACAGTTTGCGTTCGGCTCTTCGTCAACTGCCCCAAGACCCTGGGCTGGTCATCAAAGCCGAACCTGGAACACCATTTGGAGCGGGCGCCGGAGCCATCCAAGCCGGGCGCGATGTTGGTTTTCAAGACATCACGTGGTCGGCAGATGGAGGCGAATCTTGACAGCGGTCTCTCTGGTTGGCTGGTTGCTGCTCATGCAGGATGCATCGATCTCTTCGTATGCCGAGCGGGCGGGACTCGGAGAAATCGAGCGTTGGGCGCTCGCAGAGACTTGGAAATCCGCTTCGGGCCGAGACCGAGAAGAGTCGGCCGTGCGGTATGCCACCGTGCTGGCCGATGCGTTCTTATCCCAGCCTGAACGCGCGGAGGAGTTCCGAGAAGAAGCTTCAATATTGCTTGAGAGTTTGCCCAAAGCATCTCCTGCTCGGTTGCGATTGGAAATCGAACTGCTTGCGGCAAGAGCGCTCCCGATTGAACAAGCCGCCTCCGCGGCACTGTGCTCTTTTGATCCGGAAGGGCTTGTTCAAATCGGGGTCGGCCTTTCTGAGATTTTGGAACAAGCTGAACAATTGTTGAAGCGAGCCAACGCACGTTTTGAATCGGCGGCGAACACTGTGGTTCGCTCAAGCAGTGAAGAACAGCGCACACGTTTGTCAGAGTTCGGTGGTATTTCCGAAAGCGTTCGAACTCGATCGGCGTTGTTGGCGGGATGGGCTCGGACCTTCCGAGTACTTCTTGAGATTTCTCCTGAACCTTCACGGGACCGTGCCGCAGGCTTGGAGTCTTTCGCTTGGGTTCTGGCCGGTGAGCCGGTGTTGCCTGATGTTGCAGAGATTCCTGAAGTTTGGGTTTCTCGCCGGGACGTGGCGCTTGCCATTCACGGTGTATTGCTTCTGCAATCCCATGCTGGTCTGCCTGACCAATGGGGCCCGTTGTTGGAACAGTTCGGAAATGCTGACGATCGTCGTCAAGCGGGATTCCGAAGAGCTCTCGCTCGCGCCATCGCCCAAGACCCCATTGGGGTTCGAGACCGGTTGGACGATGTCTTGGAAGGCCAAGAATTGGTCATGCTGCTCGGTTTTCTCTGCCGCGTGGGGCCGGAGTCGGTCGTTGAAGATGTGGTGCAGACGTTGATCGCCCGTGAAGCATTTGATTCATTGCTTGCGGTGGGCACAGAGTTGAACCAGATTGAACTGGGCAATGCTGACTTGGCCGAGCTGATTGGAGCGCACCTGTCGTATGTGTCCCTGCTAAAAAAAGACGCTGATCCTGAACCCCGATCTGACTTCTTGCCAGTCTGGTCGGATTTGTTCGACCGATTGAAAGCGCTCAAACTGCAGGGTCGTCCCCAGGGGATTCGGCATGACACCCAAGTACGTGCGGCATGGTCAGCTTGGAAAGCGGAGCGATTTCTTGAGAGTGCCGAGATGTGGTCCAAGGCGGCTCAA
>CALDQF010000447.1 GCA_937911845.1 uncultured Phycisphaera sp.
GCATGTTCATCTGTCCCCCGATGCGATTGATGACCCCGGCGAAGCGCTGCTGGCGGCCATCCAATCCGCCGTGAAGCAGGTTCCAGATGGGGTTGGTGGTCGGTTGGATGTGGAAACAGTTAACGGCGAACCGGTGGGGTACCTCACCTTGCCAAGTGGGGGGGTTGATTTGTCGATCCAAGCCACCAGTGTGCCTTATGCCCAAGATGTGGTGATTCCTATCCGTCCCAAAAGCCGAGTTGCCGGGTGAAACCGCGAATTTTGATCATCGATACCGATTCAACGGCCGGCCAAGCAGTTCGTTCGGCGGTGTCGGTTTTGGATTGCGAAGTGGAAGGCCCGCAACCGCTCTCGGAGTTGAACGAGGCTTCCCTGGTTCTTTTGACTCCGCCAGAGGGTGAATTGGCTTCAGCCACGGTTGCTCGCATCCGCGAACGCTTCCCTCGCACTGGGGTGATTGTTCTCACGGGGTGGGGTTCTACGACCGAAGCGGTCGATTGCTTCAAAGCCGGGGCAATGGATTATGTCGAGCGACCCGTGACCTCGAACCGTTGGTCCAGGTCGTCGGTGAATCTTTGGATCGCTTGGCGTTGCAGGTCCCGGCCGAACAACCATCCAGCGGCGCCCCTTCTTTTGTCGTGGGGGCAAATCCAACGATGAACCAGGCGGTTCAACTGTTGGATCAGGTTGCGTCTTTGGACGTCGCCGTACTCCTGACCGGCCCGACCGGGAGTGGCAAAAGCCGCTTGGCCCGGCGTGTGCATGAACGATCGTCTCGAAGCAGCGGGCCATTCGTCGAAGTGTCGTGTGCCGCTTTGGGTGAAGAACTTCTCGAATCTGAACTGTTCGGGCATGTGCGTGGGGCCTTCACCGGCGCGGAGCGTGATCGCCGTGGCCGCTTTGAACTGGCCGACGGAGGCACCCTTTTCTTGGACGAGATCAACTCCGCTCCGCCAGCGTTGCAAGCTCGACTGCTTCGGATTTTGCAAGAGGGCACTTTTGAGCCGGTGGGTTCCGAGGAGACTCGATCGTGCGATGTGCGCGTTTTGGCCGCAGGCAATACAGATTTGCACCAATTGGTGGCACGGGGTGAGTTTCGTGAGGATCTGCTGTGGCGTTTGGCGGTGGTTGAAGTTGACATCCCCAGTTTGTCGACTCGGATGGAGGATCTCCCTCTGTTGGCGCACCACTTGTGTGAACGCTATGCCCACCGTCTGTCCCGACGTGTTGAGGGCCTTGACCCCTCAGCCATGGAAGTGCTGTTGTCCTACACCTGGCCCGGAAATGTTCGTGAGTTGGAGCATGCCATAGCGCGGGCGGTGGCGGTGACCCGAGGACCGTTGATTTCCGGAGTGGACTTACCTCCCCGAGTTCAAAGGCCCAAGGACAAACCTGCGGTGCAACTGGCAGGTGCCTTGCAACAGGATGAACGCGAGCGCATCGAAGCAGCTTTGGCAGACCATCAGCAAAATCGAACCCAAGCCGCTGTCGCGTTGGGTATTCACCGTGCGTCGCTGTACAAAAAGATGAAGCGGTTGGGGATCAGTTGATCCCGTTCATGCCAACGGCTGCTTCGTTGGATGCGTTGGCGATTTCTTGAGGGATGCCCAATCGCCCCAACGCGGCTTCGACCACTTTTTTGGCCACTGGTCCGGCGGTGTATGACCCGGTGTGTCGCCGGTTTTCTCGTTCCAGAGCGTATCGATCAGGATCGTCAATGGTGCACAGCACCAAGACTTTGGGATCTTGGGCGGGTGCGCCCATCACAAACGAGCAGATGTAGCGGTCTTCGTACATCCCGTGTTTGATGCCTTGTTCAGGTTTGGCCGATCGCGGCAACTGGGCGGTTCCCGACTTGCCAAACGCACGGACGCCTTCGATGCGGAGGTGTTTGGTGTCTTCAACCAGCGGGACCATGGCTTCGATGGCGGCTTGAGCCGTGGTGGCTGAAATCACGGGGATGTGGGCGGGATGAAAATTGGGACCCGGATGCAGCAAATGGATCGGCCGGAGTTCGCCACCACTGGCCAAGATCGAAACCCCTTGCAGGAGCTGGACGGCGGTGACCGAGATGTTCTGGCCAAATGAAATCGAGGTTTGGGTGAAGTGGTTCCAATTTCGAGGCTTGGGCACCAAGCCTCGAGCTTCCGCCGAGAGTTCGAGGTGGGTGCGTTCACCGAAACCGAATGCCAGAAGTCGATCACGGAGTGTGGCGGTGCTTAGGCGACCGGCAACATGGGCCATGCATGCATTTTTGGAGTAGCGCAGCACTTCATCCCATTTCAGATTCCCGCGTCCTGAGACATCACGGATGCGTCGACCATACGAGGTCAACCACTCTTTGCCGGGAGGCACGGCGTCGATGAGTTCAGACGGTTGGACCACGCCCTCTTCGACCGCAATGGCCCATACGATCGGCTTGAATGTCGAACCGGGTTCAAATACGTCGCTGATGCAGCGTGGACGACCCACCAATCCGCCTTCTTCTCGGGCGGCATCGGTTGGAGCATCCGGCCAATCACCTTCGCGGGGAGGGGCCAAGACGTCCACCATGCTGAGGAGTCCACCGGTCTCAACATCCAGAACCATCAGCCGTCCACCGGCTGCGTGGCAAGACGTCACCGCCTGTTTCAATTGGGTTGTGGCGTATTCCTGAAGATCCAAATCCAGAGTCATGGTGACCGTTCGACCATCAATCGCCGGTTCTGCTGGCGCTCCCGAAAGCCGTCGCCCTTTTGTGTCCACCACGTCGTGGCGTTGTCCGATGGTTCCGGTCAATTGCGCGTTGCACTCCGCTTCGATGCCGTAGAGGCCAGTGAGGCCGTGGGGGGCAGGAATAGTTTTTCCGATCAAGCTGCGCAGGCTCTGCGGAGCGCTGGCTTGTCGGATCTCTTTTTCATTCCAGTTCAAGCCCGCAAGGAGAAGTTTATTTGCGTGACTGCTCTTTACGATTTTTTTTCGATCGACAAGCGAAGGCGTTTGGGGCAGCACACCACCGAGTTTGCAGTACTTGGTTTCTCTCCCGGCGGCTCGATTTTGGAGGTCAGCTTAATGGATGGTTGCTTCAATTTCCGCGGCTGACAT
>CALDQF010000448.1 GCA_937911845.1 uncultured Phycisphaera sp.
AGCCACTGGTTGTGGGGCATTTCGTTGTTGGCCAATGGCCAGTCCGCTTCGGTCCACCCTTCACTGGAGGGCGATCCTGCCGAGAGCGATGAATCTGGACGTGAGGACGCGGTCCAAAGAAAAGCTTTCTCGGGCGGCAAAGGCCGGTCAAGTTGGATGTTCTGGCCAACAGCTGCCACCAAAATCGTCGCAAAAATGGACATTTGTATCCCCCTGTCATTTAATGACTTAGGCCTATATGTTAAACGCGGCCTCGTGGCCCTGCAACACCAGAATTTGTTCACCGGCTAAATTCAAAAGACGGAGGCGTTTCTATGGGCTCGATCTCGAAAATTTGTGGCTTGTTGGTGGCTGGCCTGTTAATAACTCTTGTTGTGCCGCTCCATGCCCAGTCTTCCGGTCAAGCACCGGTGGTTTGGAAGTTGGATCCGATCCATTCTTTTGGGCTGTTTCGCGTGCAGCACATGAACGCTGGCATGTTCTGGGGCCGATTCAACGACGTGACCGGTACCATCACCCACCAAGAAGATGGGAGCGCGCCTCCCCAGTTGCAAGTCCGCTGCGCGGTCGAAAGCATCGATACGGGCAGTGAAAAGCTGGACCGGACCATGCTGGGGCCCAAGTGGTTCAATGGCAAGGAACACGAAGCCATGACTTTTGTCTCCACTTCCGGGGAACAGGTCGATGCGACCCATTGGAAGCTCAAAGGTGAACTCACCATTGCCGGCGTGTCCCGAGAAGTCGAGGTGATGACGGAACTCACTGGTATCGGCGGGGGCCCCCAGGGGCGGTAAATCGGTTTTGAGTGCACGATCGAGATCAACCGAAATGCCTTTGGGATTCGGATTCTCCGCGGTGCTATCGGAGACAAAGTGCGACTGGTGGTGGGGCTCGAAGGCGATGAAATCAAGGCGGAGTAAAGCGCATGCTGGCTGAATTGCTTGTTCCCATTTTCCTGCCCGGACTTGCCTTTTTGGCGATCTTGTTGGTTCTGAAGCCCGAACAGCGCGGGCGCTGGTCGGGCCTCGTGGGCGGCTGTGTGCTTCCTTTGGCCACATTGGTGGGGTTTGTCTACGAGGGCGCCTGGCCTTCATCATTTTCCGATTGGCACCGCTTGCCGCTGATTTTGACTGGGACGGGTTTGCTTTCGGCCGGGTTGTGTTGGTTGCCCTTTGGTGTCCAGCGCTGGTCTGCTCCACTGGCCTTGGGTGCTTTGGCTGGGGTGTTTGGTGCGTTCCCAGATATGGAAATCTCGGATCAGTGTCTTTTGGGGCTCAGTGTTGTGGTGTCCGTCAAATGGTGGATGTTGGCCTCGGAAGCCACTTTGGGTCGCCTGGTCGGGCTTGGTGCATGGGCTTCCTGTGTCGCCCTGGCCCCAATGGCGCTTGATGGGGGATTCACGACGCTGATGATCTTGTCTGCTTCCGGTGCCACAATTGCTGGGGCCCTGGTGCTGGCGCCGCAGTCACTCTCCCCAGGCGGAGGAGGGGCCATGCTCCTGGGTGTCTTGTTGCCTCTATTGGCTTGGTGCGGGTGCTCGTATGACTACGCCGAAGCCCCTTGGTGGCAATGGGCCGGGGTGGCAGGACTGCCTGTTGCCATCATTTTGTTCTTTGATCCGGATCCCTCTACGGAAGGTCACCCTCGGCGTCCTTGGCTTACAGGATTGATCCGGGCCGTTTTTGTGGTGGTCTTGCTTGGGTGGCTGTTGCAGCCCACGTTGGATTCGTTGGTGGCTCCAGCGGATGATCCATACGGTTCGTATTAAATCTTCAAGGTGTGGCTGGACTCTTTTTCGCCGTTCCTACATACTAATTGGTATGCAACAAAGCCGAGCCTTCACCATCGTTGAACTCCTG
>CALDQF010000449.1 GCA_937911845.1 uncultured Phycisphaera sp.
CACACCTTGTACGCACGCCCCGTTCGAACCCAGTTGCTGTCTGAAAGACACTTGGTGGTAAATAACCAAGGATTCACCTCGGGCTGTCGAAAACTTGAATTGGATGTTGGGGGCAATGCTTGGATGCGCTTGCCGATTGGTGGCCTGTTTGACCTCAGACTCGATGCCAAAGAAATCGGCCAGTCCCTGCTGAAATTGACTTATGGAAAAGTTGATCCCAGTTTGAACGAATCTCGTGCGCTGTTCGAGGATGGACTCCTTGTTCGCGGTGTCGGTCGGTTCCCGACCAACGGTCTGAGCCCAGCGCACATCTCATGCGCACCGTGGTCAGAATCATGTGTTGTAGAGGGGGCGCTGCCATCTCAGCCTTCCAAGTTGCATCAACTGTTTGAAACTTCATCAGCCACAGACGCTCCGGAGCTTAACTCTGGTGGCGAAGCGGAATTTTTGGTCGACTGGAATGGCGGCGGTGACACTGTCCAGTTGACCGACGTCATTTTTCACGGTATGAAAAGCCAAGGAGCATCCGAGGGGCTTTATTTTACTCCCCTCACCGATGTCAGCTGGGGCTACTACACGTATTCGAATCCAGAGCCCTGCGCGGAACTGGGCTTGAAAAGTTTTTCTGACGAAGAACTGCAGAATTGGTTGGTTGAGACCTCAGTGAGGGATGACCAAGATCTCGTTTTCATGATGCATCTCGACACCGAAAAAGCCGAGGTCGAGCAACATCAGATGATTTTGAATCAAATCTGGCACCGGGTTGACAGTGTCGTCGAGTCCTCTGGTTTGGGGCCGAACTGGTCTTTCTTGGTTGTGGTCCCTTTTCGGCACAATGTGAACAACACTGGTTTATCGGGAGAGGTTGATTCGTTTGAAGATTTGTGGGAGGCTGTTCAGCTTTTGGCTGAACAGCACTCGAACGTCGCTGGAGTCTCTCTTTACCATTATTTTCAGGGGGTTCGATTTGACGGCGGCTATGACGCACGAAGATTCTTTATTGAAAATTGCCAAGGCCAAGTGACTTGGAATCAAAACCAAGTCAATCTTGTCGACCTGCCCTTCCAGGCAGACCTTTTGGATGCACAAGAAATTCATATGCGTGATGCCTACTCTGCTCGCTACATGGCAAATGCGTTGCTTCGAGCGCTGCGTGGCTGGAGCTTTCCTGGCGACCTGAATCACGATGGCATGCTCGATTCCGCAGATATGCCCGTCCTCTTGGACCAATGGGGTGCCACCGGAGTCAACGAGGCCGACTTGGATGTCAACGGAGTTGTGGACAACTTGGACCTTGACCTGCTGACCCAGCAATTGGAATGTGCGGTTCCATATTTACCTCCACCACCACCTTTATCTCCAGACTTGGATGGTGATGGCGTTGTTGGTATCACTGACTTGCTTCTTTTGCTCTCCAACTGGGGATCCGATGATCCGTTCATCGACATTAACCGCGATGGTGTTGTCGACTGGTCCGATCAACTGATCCTCTTATCAAACTGGACTTCTTCGCCGTAAGGTCATCCCTCTGAAGTGGCGGCCCTCCGGAATGAACTTCCGCTCAAAGTTTGAGCCCACCAATTCACCTGGTTTGGCCGACACACACGGTTCGTAGGATTCGCGTTCGAAGAGCGGGCAGCGAGCCACGTGTTCTTCATACCACGCCCACAATTCGTCGTGATCGGTCACGATGCGAAGGGTGCCTCCGGGCTCGATCACCCGGTGGAACTCTTGCAGCGTGTCGTCCTGCACCACCCGCCGCCGGTGGTGGCGTGACTTTGGCCATGGATCGCTGAAATACAGGTGAAAGGTATGGATGCTCTCGTTGACCACACGTTGCCGGATAAATTCCACAGCGTCAGCGTGCAACATCCGGACATTCTGCATTCCGCGTCGACGCGCGCGATCAGCGGCGTAGCGCCAAAAGGCCATCATCCATTCGATCCCAAGGAAATTGTGCTCTGGACGTTGCGGCGCTTCCTGGATTAGGAATGTGCCCTTTCCGGAGCCGATCTCCAGCTCAAAGGGACGTTCCGGATGTTCAAACCACCGTCGAGGATCGTCCTCAGGGCGGGGGGCCTCTCCGGCCGGAGGTAAAGCCTCGGCTTGGTATCCGTAGCCGGTGACGTCGAGTCGAGTTGCGCTGGGCAGGCTTCTGGTCATTGCAAATTTCAGTTTCGCTAGGATTGCACTGGATCGCAACCGCCGAGGCTCGCTGTGCTCGCGTGGCGATGGAGGGTCGTTGAAGTGGTGACACTGGGCATTGTTTTGGTTCTGGCGATTCTGGGTGCTCTGGTCTTGGCCGCCAGCGGGGGTGAATACGACCCTGATGTCATGGACCCCAATTCTCCTGATGCGCCAATGTATGAAGAAGAGTACTACTCCGAAGATTGAGGCGGCAGGGTGGGCTTCTTCCAGTTGTTTTCTTGATCTTGGGAAAGGACGGCCGCCGCCATTCGGATCATTTTCCTTGAAATCACGGCGTCGGGGCCACTGCGTGAAGACCAACTCGGATCATCGCCTCGGTTCTGTGCGGCTCGGTCGGCCGTGGATTCTTGGCTCATGACGCAGAAGAATTCACCTCGGATCAGTTCCGGATCGTCGGTCTCAACCGCGATCCAGGCCATGCTGAGGCAGTTTCCGCAAAAATACGAACCTCAGTGGCTTTCGACAAATGGAATCTTGTCTGACCATAACCGGCGACAAAAGTCGCACCAGAAATCTTCGGGATTCATATCAAGAGGGTCAGCGCCAGGTCGATGCATGGTGGACCATGGTACTTCCAGCGTGAATTCGCCATGATGGTGGTATGTCGAACCGATTGTCTCTTGGCGCTCGAACCCGCCTCTTGTTTTTAGGCAGCGCTTTTTTGGCTCTGGTGGCTGGTCTTTTGGTCCCCTGGGTTCGGACGGGAGACATTGTTCATGCGTATCAGTCCAAGGCGATTGATGAAGCTTTAGACCGGTACGAAAAGGGGCTGCCGCTTGGTCCGGCCGAGGTAATGCTTCTGCCAGCCGATGATCCCCAGTGGGATGCGATTCGACGGACGATGGTGATTCGCGAGCAAAAAGGGATGGGCGGCATCCGCACGGTACAAACCGATGAAGGTGAAGTTCGGGCACAGGTTTACGTAGTGCGCGAAGACCAGTTGTTGCGTATTGATATTCCCACAGCATTCGGTGACGCTTTGCTTTTGGAATCCAGAGCGTGGTTTGTGGCCTCAGGTTTTTTAGTCTTTGTGTTGGTCTTCGTGGCATTTCATCGCACGCTTGACAAGTTGATTTTAGCGCCCATCACCGGCTTGTTGGCTTCGGCCAAATCACTCGAAGATGGCAAACCCGATACTCGCTTCTCTTGCCATTCGGGGGACGAGTTTGAATCCTTGGCCGAGATCCTCAACCGGATCGTTGAACGTTCCGAGCGGGCTCGCGAAGATTTGCGCACGATGAACGAAGCGCTTGACTTGCGGGTTGATGAACTGCGTGACTTGAATGCAGGTCTCGATGAGGCCAATCGTTTGAAATCTGAATTTTTGGCCAACGTCAGTCACGAGCTTCGGACACCTTTGGGCATTGTCATCGGTCACGCCGATGCCATACAAAGTACGTTTGCTTCTGAACAACCAAGTGCATCGGTAGAGCGGAGCCTGAAGCACATCATTGAGTCCGGCCATGATTTGCGCCAGTTGATTGAGGAACTTCTCGTTTTGGCCAAAGTCGAAGCGGGCCGAATCGAACTTCACCCCGCGCCTCTCCAGCTCGCCGATTTGGCCACCGGACTCCAAAGAGCCTTCTCAACGTCACTTGCTTCAAAGGGTTTGGCCTTGCAGATTGATGTCTCGGCTTGCCCAACGGTGGAGTCGGATCACGCCAAGGTCAGGCAGGTGCTGTACAACTTTTTGGCCAACGCCATCAAGTACGCCCCCCAGAGCGGCACTCTCCATTTGGAGGCTCAATTGGTTGACAGCAGTTTGGTGGAAATCAGTGTGATCGATCACGGCCCCGGAGTTCCTGAGGACTTGCGCCAATTGATCTTTGAGAAATTCCGGCAGGGGGACTCAGGCCTGGCTCGAGATCATGGAGGGACGGGTCTAGGCCTGGCCATTGCTCGACAGTTTTCAGAGATCCTTCGAGGCTCGGTTCGTTGTGATGCCACCCCGGGGGGTGGGGCAACATTTGTGCTGCGTTTGCCTTTGGTGTGGCCGCGTGAGTCGGGTCGGCCCTTGTTGCCAGAAGCGGACGATTAGGGTCTTTCGCTCAGCCGCTTGGCCATCGCCTCGTCGGCGTCCCGTCGCACGCGACCAAGCATGGCGCAATCCCATCGTTCCCTTCGCACATCGCTGTCGATGGCTTCCCGGAGGAGGCCATAGGCGGTGGCCGCGATGACCGACGGCGGAAGTTGCGCCGAAGAGCACCATCGGTCGTAATCCACATAGGCCAGATAGACCACCACGGCCTCTGGTCCAAACCAAGTCCAGCCGCGAGGGTCTTCTACTTCTCCAGTGAGTTGAGACGCGTCCAAAGTTGAATGGATCCTTCCTCGTTCCCGGAGAGTGTAAAAACAGGAGGCTCTCCAAGCCGTCCGTACAGTGTGTGGTTGAGTCGAAATCCCCGTTCCGTCAGGATATTTTTGGCGGCAACAGCGACATTGGGATACATCACCATCACCACTTCGGGGTTGGTGTGGTCCAAGTCGGCGTTCAGATCCCAGTTTGAAAGACCGCACAAACTAAAATTGACATCCCGCGCGCCGGCATACACACCAGCGACCTCCCCGCGGAGACCAACAATCAGTGGGGCTTGATCAGTGTGTTCTAAGGTCCAGATTATGGCTTCTCGAATGGGTTGTTTTTCGACCAGAATGACCAATCCCAATGGATACAACTGAAGCGAAAGCACGAGCAGCCGCCACGCGGGGGAGAGGTGGCCCAAAGAGTGGGCCAAAGCGACCACAACCGCAGGGAGGGCAAACAATCCAAAGCGGGTGTAGGCCCATGAGCCTGAGATCATGATCGTCAGCCAAAGAACAAGGAGTCCCACGATGGGTCCCAACAGGGCTCGCCGGACGTCTTGAGGACACCGGTACAAGCCGTGCGCCATGACTGGGATCAGCAACCATCCGAAAGCCATTTGACCCCCGAAGACTCGAAGCAACCCGTACCCACCTTGCGGGGTCCCTGCGGCTTGGGTCAGTTGATCACGAGTCAACCACAGCCCTTCGAGCACTGGCCAGAGGATGGGCAGGGCCAACACTGCGGCAAGGGAGGAACCCAGGAACAGCCGCCATGAGCGGTGGGTCAAGCCCATGATGGAATGCCCCACGGCAAGGAAGGCCGTGGTCAGATGGGTGCCGACACCGAGTGCCTGCACGAGGGCGTACTTCAGCAGGGTGCCCTTCTTGGTGCGGTTGCTGGTGTGCAGATGCTCAGCCAGCGGCAGACTGAAGGCCCCGGCCAGCATCATGAAGGCATATCCCCGGGCTTCGGTGGCATGATCCAGAAGCAATGGGTTGGTGAAAGCCAGCGCACTGGCCCACATACCAACCGCTGATCCTGAACGCTTCTCGGTCCATCGCCACAAGATGACGACTGTGGCGAGCCCAGCCAAGACCGATGGAAGGCGGAGGGCAAGTTCTCCCCCCAATCCCGAGAACCACTGGAAAGAAAGTCGAGAGGCAAAAGTCTGCAAGGGGTGGTTGGCGGGATCAAACCAGTGGGTCAAGCACCACCATGCAGCCCGACCTTCGGCTGGGGAGCCGTAGTCACGCCAAGCCGCGATTTCGTCATACCACAGACCCCGTGTCCCCAAGGTAAAGGCCACGACCGTCCAAAGTGCTCCCAGCAGCAGTATGAGCTTTCGTGAAATCATGAGGCCGGATGGTAACGCTCGAGAGCACTCAAACGCCGCGCAGCGTACGCTTCAAACATGCTCAAGATCCCATGGACCGACACGCGAGATGCTGAAGCGGTTCAACACGCATTGCGTGAGGCCACCCAGATGTTGCACCAGCGGTCATGCCGCCAAGGGTCGATTGATGTTCTGTCCGGGCACGGCACCCTATTGGTAAGTGGAGACTTGCACGACAACCCTTTTCATTTTGAGGCCCTGCTCCGAATGGCCCGTTTGGACGAGGGTGAAGACCGGCACCTGATCTTGCACGAGTTGATCCACGGCGAACATCTCATGAATGGGATGGACTTCTCGTACCGCATGTTGCTCAAGACAGCAGATCTCGTGCGCGTTCATCCAGGGGTCCACCCCATGCTGGCCAATCATGAGATTGCCCAGTTGATGAAAACTCGAGTGACCAAGGGCCATGGAGAGTGTGTGACCTTGTTCAGGGATGCTTTGGAGTTCACCTTTGGTGAGCACTGTGAGGCGGTGGAACTGGCCTTGGACGAGTTCATCGCCGCCATGTCCTTGGGGGTTCGAGCGGAGAATGGCGTTTGGTGTTCCCATTCCTTGCCCGGGCGGGCCGTCATGCCCTCGTTTGATCCTGAGATCGTTCGCCGCCCTCTGGTCGCTTCCGACTTTGAGAAGCCAAAAGGGGGCGCGTACCTGATGACTTGGGGGCGTGTGTTCGAGGATGCAGACATTGACCTTTTGGCCGAGGCGTGGAAGGTGCAACTGTTCTGTTTGGGCCACCGCAAAGTCCCAACTGGGGTGGAGTCCGAGGGTGATCGATTGGTGTTGGTCAACTCTGACCATGAAGGCGCTCGGGCCTTCACTCTCGAGCTGGATCAACCCCCGCCTTCCGCAGAAGAGTGTGTCCTGCGTTCCCGACCCTTGAATTCTGTTTAGTGGCCTCGCGGCTTCGGCTTGACGGAGGAGGGAGTGGGGTCGGTTTTCGCGGGACTTCGTTCGGGAATTTTGGCTTCCCAAGTCCCGCTTCCAGGAATTTCGGTTCGTCCTTCGGTGTAGCGAGCGCCCCGAGGACCCTGTCCATCGCTTTTCTTGATTGATGCTGCCCCCGCGGTGCGTGTGGGCCGGAATGGGTAGCCGCCAACCCTTCGGTGGACAAAATCTGGAGCCTTGATCAGCAGGTTTCCCTCGTGGTACCGGATCGATGCCCAGTCGCCCCCATTGCGGGACCATCCTTCTGCTTCTACCAACTCCACAATCAGTTCGATGATTTGTTCGGCTTTCTCGACGTCGGACGGAAGGTCTGGGTCTTCCGACCCGCCTTGGAACAAGGATTGCGATCCATTGCCTCCACCCTGAGGACTGCCTTGGCTGAGGGCCGTTCCGAGATCGAGCCGCGGACCGTTGTCAAAGTTGGGCACATCGGTGATGAGATCTTGGATGGGATAGCGTTTGAGGCGCTGCGCACTCTTGCGAGCCAAGCGTTCTTTTGTTGAAACTTCAATACGTCCGGTCCGGAGTTGCCAATCGCAGGCTTCACCCGTTTCGTCTTCGTACTGCTCCATCATGATTTCAAGCACGGTCAAGGCGGGCATGCCCCGAACATCCAAAGTGATCTCGACGGAAGGGTCGATGCCTGGCTGGCCTTTGTTGTCATCCAGAATGCGCAGCGGAGCACCGGTCGCTCCCGCCAGCCATGTCACTGCATCTTCAATGGGCGTTTCCTTCATCCGAACTTCACAATCGGTGTACAGCAAGCGTCCGAGATGCTCGGCACTTCCCGCGTACCGATCACGCTCGAGCCGACCTCTGACTTCCTGAATGCGTCCGCTGAGGTCTTGCCCCAAAGTGGGGAAAGACAGCACCCCGCAGACAGATGCGAAGAGCAACAAGGTTGTCACGGACTTTGGCATAAGCACAGTGTCGCCGGAAAGCCACGGGGGTGGGCAAAAAATGATCCGAAAGGCAGCGCTCCGCGGCGCTGCCGGGGGGCGACACGCCGACACGACCCCCACCCCAAGTCTCATAAGAATCACACTGAGGTCTGTTCAGAAGCCTGGCGCAGGATCGGCGCGTGTCTTGCCATTCATCAAGTACAGCCCCCAGAGGACCCGGCCATGAACATGAATGTGTTGTATCGATTGACAGCTGCTACCCCCCATCGCAAGCGAATGGGATTGTTTACCTTCGCTGCCTTCGTCTGCCTTTGTTAAGCGCCCTCCCCATGCAGATGTAAAAACGCCCCCTCCTGGGGAGGGGGCGTTCGGTGTTCACAATTTTGAGGAACAGATTCATCTCGGCCCGGAGGCTTAGAGATCGATCTTGTCGGAACCCAGAGCTCCGTGGTCGTCCATACCGCCCTTTGAAGGTCGGGCGAACTCGTCGAATTCGCTGGCGCCACCACCACCACCACCACCAACGGGTCCATTGCCGTCATAGGCGGTCGTGTCGTTGTCGCCCCATTGGGCTCGTTTGAGCGAAAGGCCAATCTTTCGCTCGTCGGTATCGACCCGCAAGATCTTGACCTCCACGGACTCGCCGCTCTTGACGACGTCTTGAGGATTTTCGACCTTGTGATCGGCCAGCTCGGAGATGTGGAGCAAGCCTTCCAGGCCATCTTCCAGGCTGACGAAGACACCGAAGTTGGTGATCTTGGTGACTTCGCCTTGAATCACCATGCCAGGCTGGTAGTTCTCAGGGATGGCGTTGATCCATGGATCTTCGGTGAGTTGCTTCACGCCGAGGCCAACACGCTGTTTGTCTCGGTCGATTTCGAGAACCACGCATTGGACGGTGTCGCCCTTCTGGTACTTCTCATTCGGATGGGCGACCTTCTCGGTCCACGACATATCGGAGACGTGAAGCAGGCCGTCGATGCCGGGCTCAATTTCAACAAACGCGCCGTAGTTGGCGATGTTGCGGATTTGACCCACGATGACGGTGCCCACCGGGTACTTCTCGCTGACGAGCTCCCACGGGTTGACTTCGGTCTGCTTGATGCCAAGAGAGATCTCACGCTTCTCGTGATCGATTTCCAAAATGACCACTTCGACTTCTTGGTCCACTTCCACCACTTCGGATGGATGGT
>CALDQF010000450.1 GCA_937911845.1 uncultured Phycisphaera sp.
GCCAACAACTCGATAACGGGGTCGTACGCATCTTTGAGCTCTGATTCCGTCATGGCGTTCATGATGGCCTGCTGCGCTTTTCGGGCCGGTTGCTCTCGAGCCAACAGTGCTTCATCAATTGCCAGTTCCCAGGCAACGAGTGCGGGATCCGCGATCAACTGTGCATCCCGGGGGATCTCGGTGGTGCGGAGGACGCGACGAAGATTGACGGATTCGCCGCTCAAGACATTGCAACGTCCCAGTTCTTTTTCAAGACGCAGGGAACGCATCATTTCGTCCCACCGGGCAAGTTGGTCGCCGTTGAGTACCGAGCGCAAACTGGCGAGGAGCAGATCCCGGTTGTCGTGCCATCGGTCTGCTTGTTCGCGGAACGGACGGAAGACCTCACGAAGCAGTTCTTCTTCTCCCATGCCCTCTTTGACGCGGGCCTGCAAGTTTTCAAAGCTGTCGGTGGTGGTGGTCCGTCCTTGTTCGTGAGAATCTTCGTACTCGAAGTAGAAGGCCTCAAAGACGGCTTGTTGCCCTTCATCCAACTCGAAGATCTCGGTGATGAGTTTGAGATCTCGCCGCAGGAAGTACGGATTCATGTATTCGGCAATTCCCGCTGCCGCTCCGATTTGAGCATGGGCCGTGGGGGCCACAAAAATCAAGGCAAGCAGGGATACGATCAGTTGACGTGGAAACATTCGGGACCTCATGTCGTTCGGTAGAACGAACAAAATCGGCTCTGAATGCCAATCTGCGGGATTTTTTCCGTCTTAGGGTCGAATCAGCCACCGGAGCAAGGTGGTGAGCTTGGGCGGCGTACCGCTGGAGAGGATTCCCACCCGAAAAACGCGTCCAGCGCCCACCAGGAGCGTTCTGGTAATGGTGGTATGCCACACAAGACCTACGCCAAGTTGCCAATACGGGACTGGGATTTCGCCGGCACTTCGCATGGCCATGATGTAGGGCCCAATGACTGGGGCAAATGAGGCAATGCTGGCGGGCATGCCATGGGGGGCTTGGGCGATTGGCATGATGAAAAAGACGGGGACGCCCAGCAGAGCCACAATCGGACCCATGAGGTTGCCAGCCTCCCTTTGGTCGTGCACCACCGCGCCCACCGCCGCCAGAATTGCCGCGGCCCCAAGGAACGCCAAGGCAAACCATGCCAGCGGCCAGAGCAGCTGTGGATCCAAAATCAGGCCCACTTTTCCTGCAACGATAAGAGCGCTGATGCCAAGTCCTCCGTAGATCCCGACCGTGGTCAGGGCCACTCCACTTTGGCCCAGAATTTTGCCCATCATGAGCCGTTCTGGAGAAGTGGTGCTCAGCAGCACCTCAACCACTTTGTTGGCTTTTTCGTCCAGAGTGGTTTGCATCAGCTGCGCGCTGGTCCCAAAACTTGCTCCCCAAAGCAAGAACATCAGTCCCATCGGGATCACCAAGGCTCTGAGCTTTCTGGATTGAGAGTCCTCGGCCGTGAGTCCTTGATCATCAAGACGGATGGTCGTGATGGTTGGGGGAGTTCGCAGGCGGTCGATGAGGGTCGGATCCACTTCAGCTCGACGCTGACGGAGGGTCACCACCGTGTCGGCCAAAGCGGTTTCGACGGCGTCCACTTGGGGACGACCAAGCGCATCGTGCAGCGTCAAGAGGATTTCACCTTCCAGGTTCTCGGGGTTCAAGAGGCTGTTGGGGATCTCCGCCATCACCGGGTTTGAGCCGTTCGGAGGATCGGTTCGCGGACCGGCTGCGACTTCTCCTTCAAAATTCACAGTGACCGAGGGCAAGTCCCCGACACTCTCGGCATCGACCCCAAGCTTCAACCTCTCGGTGAAAGCAATTCGAAATTCCTCACTGCTTTGGAT
Source organism: uncultured Phycisphaera sp. (assembly GCA_937911845.1). GTDB lineage: Bacteria > Planctomycetota > Phycisphaerae > Phycisphaerales > SM1A02 > UBA8653. The sequence goes on from CALDQF010000450.1 coordinate 1,854, forward strand.
CCAAATGGTGCCTGAGACCGGTGGCTCGGTATGGGTGAGCGCCATCCCAGACGAAAGCACTGCCACGACCATCAAGACCAAAGGCATGGCGATCAAACTGATCAGGAAGGCTGGTGTCAACGCGGTTTCGTGGAATTCGCGCCAGGCAATGGTTCGAAGGTCACCCATCAGCATCATCCGAGAAGAAGTCCCGAAGTTGGCGACCGGTCCTTCGGATCTCTCTGACCCCGGTCCACTGCGCGGCTTCGCGGAAGACCTCATCGATGGTGCTGTCTTGGGCTTCAATGATCCAGCGGTCATTCCCGATTTTTACCGCATGGGGCGGACCGGTTTCTGCCCGCAGTTCAATCTTTGGATGGCCTTGGGCCAAGACCTGTTGGAGCGATCCTGAAGCCAAGGTTTGTCCTTGCTTGAGCAATAGCACGTGGTCGCAAAGTGCCTCCGCTTGCGGCAGCAAATGGGTCGAGAGCAAGATGGTGGCACCCCGCTCCGAGGCTTCACGAATCAAGTCCTCAAGCAGTTGCACGGCAACGGGATCGAGACCACTGAATGGTTCATCCAAGATGAGCAAGTCTGGTTCATGTTGCAGCGCGGCCGCAAGTTGCACTTTCTGCTGCATACCTTTGGACAGTTCTCGGCACCGTGATCGTTCCACCCCGGGAAGGTCCACCTTTTCGAGCCAGTGGAGGGCTCGCTTTCGAGCCTCGTGAGCCGTTAAACCTCGAAGTTTCCCCAGAAAGGCCAGCCACTCGCCAACTTTGGCTCGGCGGGGTACGCCACGCTCTTCGGGCAGATATCCCACTCGGCTTCGGGCTGCTTCGGGACTTTCGCCCAAGACACTGACTTGGCCTTCGTCCAGTCGAAGGATGCCGGTAAGTGTTCGGATCAAAGTGCTTTTTCCAGCGCCGTTTGGTCCCAACAGCCCGCAACGCATGCCTCGTTCCAACTTGAGGTTGACTCGGTTGAGGGCCAGCTTGGTTCCGTAGCGTTTGACCCCGTCTTCAATCACCACTACCGATTCATTCATGGCGAATTGGATGGTTTCTCTGGAACAAGTGGTTTGGTTGTGGGGTCAG
>CALDQF010000451.1 GCA_937911845.1 uncultured Phycisphaera sp.
CGAGCCACTCCGGTCATGGACTTGCCAGGGACGGTTGCAGAAGAGCCGACGCCCAAGAAGGTCAAAGCCGGTAAGGGCAAGAAAAAAGCGACCGCCAAGGCATCCCCCGCCAAGTCGACAGCGAAGAAATCAGAGCAAAAGAAGCCGACAACCCAGAAGGCGAGCACCAAGGCCTCGACCAAGAAGAGCAGTTCGGTCAAGAAGACCACCAAAAAAGCGGTCGCCAAAAAGACAACGGTGAAGAAAGCCTCAGCCAAAAAGGCGGCGGCCAAGAAGACCCCCACGAAGAAATCTTCAGCAAAGAAAGCAGTGGCCAAGAAGTCGCCCGCAAAGAAAGCTACGAAGAAGACCGCCAAGAAGGCCGCCAAGAAGTCAACCAAGAAGTAATGGGCTCTTAGAGCACTGAGGAGTGTGTTATGGCAGGACACAGCAAATGGGCCAACATCAAGCACCGCAAGGCACGACAAGACGCCGCCCGGGGCAAGGTATGGAGTCGATGCTCAAAGGCCATCATCGTCGCCGCCAAAGCTGGTGGTGGTGATCCGTCGATGAACTTAACCCTTCGCTACGCCATTGAGGATGCGCGGGCCGAGAACATGCCAAAGGACAACATCAGTCGAGCCATCAAACGTGGCACGGGTGAATCAGGCGAAAATGTCGAATACACCGGCGTTCGGTATGAGGGTTACGGCGCCAATGGCGTGGCCTTTGTCGTCGACACGTTGACCGAAAATGTCAATCGCACAGCACCTCAGATCCGTTCTATTTTCGACAAAGCTGGCGGCAACATGGGCAAGCCGGGCTCGGTCTCTTTTGGCTTCGATGAAGTTTCATTGGTGATCGTGTCCGCACAGGGACTTGACGAAGAGAAAGCCATGGACATCGCTTTGGAGGCCGGCGCTGAAGACGTCCAAACTTCGGACGGCGTCTTCGAAATTACTGGCCCACCTGCGGCGTGTTACGCCATCCGTGATGCCTTTGTCGAAGCCGAGGTTGAGCCAAGTTCATTCGAGCGTACGATGGTTCCGCAAAATGCAGTCTCATGCGATCTCGAAACCGCCAAAAAAGTCCTTCGACTTTTCGATGCGTTGGACGAGCACGACGATGTGCAAAAGGTCTACCACAACGGAGACCTTCCCTCCGAAGCGTTCGAAGCCTAAGCCTTGGGTGCTTTATGAATCTTTTTCGGCTCGAGGATGAGCATCGTCAAAAGCTTCACGCAGTCTCCCGGTAGATACGTGCGTGTAGACCTGCGTTGTCGACAGCGATTGGTGGCCCAAGAGTTCTTGCACGCTCCGGAGATCGGCTCCAGAGTCGAGCAAGTGGGTAGCAAACGAGTGTCGCAGGGTGTGGGGGCTGATCTCAGGGTCCAGTCCCGCTTCTTCCAGATATTTGGAGACCTTGCGGCGTACCGATCGGGTGGAAAGTCGTCCGCCATGTTTGTTGACAAACAGGCAGCTGGTGGGTCGATCCTCATCTGATGGCGCCCGTGAGTCCTTGTTCAACAGTTCAAGGTAGGCCAGAATGGCGGCAGTGGCGTGAGAGCCCAGTGGCACCAAACGCTCTTTGCGTCCCTTGCCCTGCACCACAATTTCTCGTTGGTCAACATTCAGATCTTCGTGGTTGATGCCAACCAGCTCGCTGACGCGGAGACCCGTTGAGTACAGGGTTTCCAAGATGGCCCGGTCTCGAGCGCCCAGCAGATTGGTGGTGTCGGGGGTTGAGAGCAAACGTTCGATCTGCTCCAGATCCACGGCTTTTGGCAACCGCTTCTCTTGTCTTGGCGTGCGGATCAACAACATGGGGTTGTCCTGTCGCAACTCTCGCTTTTCCAGCCAGCGGTGGAACGAGCGAAGGGTGGCGATTTTCCGTGCCATGGTCGCGGGTGAATATTCTTGTTCAGCCAGAGTCGCCAAGAAGGCTCGAATGCGATCCGTGTCTGCCCCCAAAATCAAGCCCGTCACCGTGTCGGTACCAGGATTGCCTTGTTCGAAGGCCAGTGCCTCGGCCGATTCGGTTGTGGCCTCACCGAGCGTCTCCTCCAAGTACTCCACATACTGCCGAAGGTCAGCCCCATAGCACCGAGAGGTGTATTGGCTGAAATGGCGTTCGTCGAGCAAGTACTCGGTAAAGGTCTTCACAATTGGGAGCATCTGGTTCATGGCATCCTTGTCCTTGACAGTGCTATCGGGCGTTCTGGATCCGTCCATGGGTCCAAGACGGGACTGAGTGGTAGTTGGGGTCGATTAGTTCGGGTTGTGCGGTCTGGGATAGCTGGGAGCCTCCCGAGTTTGCGGGCGCAGATGTGTTTCCACCACCGAGGCGGCGAGAGGATCGAGGTCCCCACGCAGTGCCAAGTCAGCCACAGCTGTCCGAAGAGACTCTTCTTGCCCCGCAGGGCAGCGGAACATCCAAACATGTCCACGCAGTTCGAGGGCCAGCAGCCGTTCTTCTGAGGTTTGCATCGCGGATCCCTTCCGAGGACCCACTGGTCCCCACTTACATGCCCGCGTTCGGTTTCGAGGCCATCAAAGCCTCAAGCAACCGATCCACGGCGTAGCGGAAGTACGAATCCATTTCACGCAGGGGGGTGTCATGTCCCACTCGACTCCGAGCCCAAGTTTTGGCGTCCGAGGCGGTATCAGCATCTTGGGCGTCAAAGACACGGCCAGCGCGGAATGCCTGAAGGGCTGGGGCTGGTCGTGCTCCTGGGTCTACTGGAGAGGCGTCGGTGCGAACGGGATCATGCGGATTGGCTTGGTTGCCCCGCCGCTCGTGCAGCACACCTTCAAGCCCAACCACGAATGGGGGATAGGGATCAAAGGATGTGGTGGACACGGTCAAGACGCATTGAACACCCAATGCATCGGCCAGCCGATCCAGTTCAGCAGGTGTCCTGGCCCGATCAAGTCCCAGGTCTGCCAACGCGGCCCGGACTCGATCAGCAGGGGGGACGAAGAGACTTCCACCACGTGCGAGGCGATCAACCACGGCGTCTGTGGCTTGGTCACCCTCGAAACCTCCCCAGCCAGATTCATTGCGAACCGGCTGAACAGCGACTCCAAGTGTCTGGTTTGGCCGGGTTTGCATCATTGACTGGTGGCACCCCAATAGGGTGAACACCGAACACAACACAGCCATTTGGATTCGTACAGTTGTCATGGCGTCCTGCCTGTTTGTCGACGTGTCACCCACGCCGATGAATGGTTTCATGGGCCCGTCAGAGCCCATAAACACTATTTCGACGCTTCGGCATCTTTTCCGAGAGTGATAGATGAATTTCCTTGTGGTTCACTGAAGGCATGCAAACCAGCTTCCCCAGCCCGGCGTCCTGCAGCATGGATCCGCTGATCGAATCCCCAGGCCATGGACCAGAACGAGTCAGCTTGGTCGACGTGAATTTCAACGGGTCTTCCACCTTCTGCAGCGACGGTCCAAATTCCGGACAGTGGCCCCCCCGCGTTCCGGGCTCGAAGAAAGGCCAAGTTCAGGCCATCTGGGGACCAGCTTGGAGCGATAGATCCATATCCATCATCCGTTGGTGCAACGACTTGCGCGAGTGCACCCGTGCGGCCCTGTGCATCAAGTTCAAGTGTAAAAATCGACCACAGGGGGCCATCGGCTTGGGGTCGATACTGGAAGGCAATTCGATTTCCAGCCGGATCCCAAGCTGGATGACGCCCGGGTGTCTGGAGATCGATGTCACGCCCATCGATCAGATTTCTGATCCAGATGCGATAGCCATCCGTCGAGCCGGGAACGCTGCGGGCGTAGGCCATCCATTCCCCATCAGGGGATACGCAGGGCTCAAATTCATCGATGATGTCGTCGTGGGTGACTTGTTCAACGGGACCAGTGCCATCTGCTCGGGTGCGAAGAATGTCCCACGAGCCCCAACGGTTGCTTGAGAAATAAACCCAGGTTCCATTTGGGCCGTAGGTCGGCATGCGGTCCTCGCCGGGAGCGGGGGCCAGTGCCACGCGAGCCGCATCTCGACCTCGGTCCAATCTTTGGACATAAAGGGCGGACTCTCCAGGCTGCTGCTGCTCGCTGTACACCATGTGGATCCCATCCACGCTGGTTGCCGGATCGGCCAGTTCCCCGCGGGCGGTGTGGACCACATCCGCCCAGCGGCCCGGCTGGGGGGGAGGGGGAGGAGGGGCATCCTTCAAAACCACCACCTCTTTGGTGCAGGCGGTCAGCAGAAGGCCGGTCATAAGGGGGGTAATCCAATGGCGCACATCTTTTCATCGGATTCCGAGGGAACTCGGCTTGAACCACATGAGCAAAGACGCTGTGTTCCCTATAATGGTCCCTTCGCATTCCAGACCTCGTAGCTCAGTCGGCAGAGCAGTGGACTTTTAATCCATTTGTCGTGGGTTCGAGTCCCACCGAGGTCATTTCAGCGTCACGGAGGACAGCTTGGTTGGTTTAACGGCTCCAAATCCACTGGTTCTACATGCATGCTGGTCGGCTGGCAGCATCCATGTGTGGGCGGAGTCTTCGTTGGAAGATTTCGCCAAAGCCGAAGACTTGCAGGCGGCCTTGATTGCGGTTGGCTTTCCCGAAGAATCCCTGAGTGGAACCGCTGTTCTTCAACTTGAATTGCCCAAAAGTTCAGGTCAACACATTGCCAGTGATCGGATGCAAGACGTCACCGGAGTTGTTCTGGAAGACACCGGCGAGTTTGATGGATCGGTGTGCGAGACTCCAGCGGTTGGTTTGAAAGCCGATCACTTGGGGCAACTTGCCCAACTCGAACATTCATCTGCTTTCCGTCTTGCCCATGATGTTCGCTGGTGGTTGGACGTTGCTGATTTTGCCGCGGAACTGATGCTGCGTCATCGCTACGTGCCCACCTTGGTCCGTCGTCGAGATCGATCACTTACGGCTCGATGGTCACCTTGGCTGCATGACCCCGCGGTGCGCGGTGAAGCAGAGCGTTTGCTGAGTGCGATGCCTGCTGTGATCTTGGCCGATGAATCGGTTGCGGGACAAAGTGCCTGGGACATTTTGGTCGAGGTTCTCGTTGAGTTGATCGATGCTCGAGTTCGTCGAGTGTTGCGTGCCGAAGACTACGTTGACAGTCTTGACGGTCAAAGTTCCGAAGATCCATCTGTGGCGTGGTTGTCGGGGTTGTTGGACCGAGGAACCTCGGTGACTTCTGATGGTGATGCCGCTTCCACACTTTTCCGTGGGGCGAGTGAATGGCTGGGCACGCTGTCCGATCCCGAAGATGGCGCTGGAATTCGCCTGGGACTTCGTCTTGTGGAGCCTCCCAAAGATGCGGACGCCAAATCAGCTCGCTGGACGGTGCAGTTTTTCTTGCAAGCTTCCGGTGACGAGGGTGAACGCCTGGAAGCTGATGAGATCCACAATGACCCAGAAGCCGGGCTTCGATTGGGCATGGTTCGTCGAGCCCCCGATGAGTTGCTCTTGGCCGAGTTGGGGCGCGCTGCGCGGGCTTGCCGAGAACTCGAGCCTGCGTTGGAAGATGCCAAACCGGCCGAGTTGGTGTTGGACACCATTGCTGCCCACCGGCTGTTGACCGCTGGCGTTCCGCTCTTGCGTGAAGCCGGCATCGTGGTTGAATTGCCAGAATGGTGGAACACCCGCGACCGGGGTATTGGTCTGCGCTTGAGCCTGGCACCAAGTGAAACAGAGAGTGGCAGCACTTCGGATCTTGATGCTGGTGCAAGTGTCCTTGGTTTGGATGCCTTGGTTGATTTCAAATGGGAAATCTCCGTTGGTGATCAAATCCTGTCGTTTGACGAGTTCCAAGCCTTGGTGGCCGAAGCGAGACGTGGTCCCGTTCTGCGACGGGTTCATGACCAATGGGTAGAACTTGATCCCGAGGTATTGGCTGACGCCGCCGCCCGACTGGCCGCGGCTCGTGAGGGACAAGGCACCATCCTTGAAGCCATGCGTATGGCTTGGGAAGGGGAAGAGGGCGGGATCCCGCTTACTGGCATTGAGGCTTCGGGCTGGGTTTCCGAACTTTTGGATTCTGGTTCCGCCAACTACACCCAAGTCGATCAGCCTGATTCCCTCCAAGGCGAACTTCGTCCCTACCAGCAACGTGGTTTGTCTTGGTTGGCATTCTTGGATCGATTTGGTCTTGGCAGTTGTCTGGCTGACGACATGGGACTGGGCAAGACGATTCAATTGTTGGCTCTTCTCTTGCACGAACGTAAGGGTGGGGCGCAACCTGGCCCAAGCCTGCTGG
>CALDQF010000452.1 GCA_937911845.1 uncultured Phycisphaera sp.
GACATCAATGCCGACGGAGAGGTTGGTTTTATCGACTTGCTCCGCGTGCTGGATGCTTGGGGACCGTGCGACCCTTGATGGGTTGATCAACCCCCAAGTCGTTTGAGCATTTCGCTTGCGCGGAAGTGCACCGCGGCGATCCATGGCGATTCGCCTTGGGTCCAGTGGCCGTAGGTCACGCTGAGGATGCGGCCGTCGGGCAACAGTTCGACGCCCGGATAGGCGCAGTCCCAGCGGTGGTGGTTGTCCATCAACCGCACGCGGCACCGGCCTTCGGTGCTCTGCACGATGTCGTCCCACGCCCCAATCCACGCCACCCAGTCGCCTTGGGTGACCGATTGGCGGGTGGTGTCGCGGAAGGAAATCACCAAGTGTCCGTCTTGGTCGTATCGCGCGGTGTGGCGATCGCCGGTCAAGGCGGGGGGCAGCGGTTGGGGATCGGACCACGTGCGACCGGCGTCGGTGCTGAAGATCACCGAGCCGTTGTGCTGGCGTGAATTTTCGCGCATCAGCAGGGCCCATGTTTTTTCATCGGGGCTCTTCACCAAACCTGGCTCGCACAGATCGTGGCCCGCTTGGTGCGCGATCGCGCGGGGCGTGCCCCAAGTGCGCCCACCGTCTTTGCTTTCCACTTGGTACACGTGAAAGCCGGGGCTTGGTTGCAGCGCTTTGGGCATGAAGCGACCGTCGTCGTGGCACCACACCACCACGGTGCCGTCGTCGCGCTGGGCGTGGGAGGCCATGGCCACGATCGCGCCCCAGTCGCCGATGGCCTCGAGTTCGGTCCAGGTCTGGCCGTCGTCATCGCTGCTGGCCATGCGGGTGGGGGCCAAGCCGCTGAACATTAAGAGGCGCTTGCCGCCTTCCACCGGATCGTCGATGCGGTGCAGGGTGGGGACCTCGCGGCTGGTGGCCCAGTTCTCCGGTGTCGGTAGCCGGTCGCTCCAGGTCATCCCGCCATCGGTGGACCGCTTGAAGACGATGCCGCCTTTGCCATGCCCTTTGGGGTACACGCACAAAACGGTCTGGCCATCTTCGAGCAGGCAAGTGGTGGGGTGACCAAGGTACTGGCCAATTTCTTGGTCTACGACGATTTGTCGTTCGACCTCGAAGGCCAAATCGACCACAGGAATTTGTGGGTGCAGCGGCGGAGTGGCGGTGAGGAAAATGGTGGCCAGCAGCATGGGAGCTCCTTGGGGGTTGTCACTAGAATGTGTTGCTCAGGAGGTTGCATGAAAGCGATCAAAATTTGGCTTCCTGCCATTTTCACACTTGGTTTGGTGATCAGTGTATTCCACGTTCCGCTGATACAAATGTGGAAGAAGCAAGATGCTTCGGCCACGACCGCATCAGCCAGTACCGAAGCGCCGCCTGCGAATTTGGAATCCCCACAAGATGAGGAAGAAGTCCAGTCGCCACCACCACCCTCCCGAGAGGAAGGTGTCTCAGATCTCGATGGTGAAGATTCCAACAAAGTGGTTGAAGTTGTGGTGGAGGCACCTCAAGCAGCGGAGCCTCCAAAATCACCAGAACCCTCACCCAAACCACCGGAAGCGACAAAAGGTTCAGATGGCCTCAGACAGGTCACCATTGGGATGTATCCCAACATGCACTTCAGTCTGGGACGATTTGTTGTCGAGACAAATGAGCGTCTCTCGGTGGAGTTTGTGAACGACGATCCCCAAGCCCAGCCGCACAACTTGGTCTTCACCAAGCCTGGTCGGCGTATGAAAGTCTTCGCCGACATGATGCGAATGGGTCCTCGAGCGGTGAGCTCGGGATACATTCCTACCAAGAGCCGTTCGATTTTGAAGTCTGGTGACGATGTCGTTGCCATTTCACTTTTGAACCCAGGAGAAACCGGCTCAGTGACGTTCAACGCGCCCGAGCAGCCCGGTGCTTATCCCTTTGCCTGCATTTACCCCGGTCACCAAGTGTCGATGTACGGGGTGATGCATGTGGTCGAGGACAAGGCGAACCCGAATTTGCCCGAAGAGGGCAATGACTCCGGTATTCCACCGGGGTGGAAGGACGCCAAAAACGCAGCAAATGGAGAGGGCGCCGAATCGGCGTCCTCTTCCGTTTCTCAGGAAGCAGACACCGTCGTGCGAATGTTCATGCCCGACTCGGGCCCGGCGTCGATCGCGGTCGCAACCCCCGAAGGCGTGCATTACTGCTGGGATGCTGGCACCATGCAACTGCGCTACGCGTGGACCGGTGACTTCTTGGACCCGAGCAACCATTTTGCCGGCAACGGCGATGCACTCGCGCGGGTTCCCGGGCACGTCGTCTGGCGAAATAACACCGCGCGTACTGAGCAGGGAGATCGTGTCTTCTTGGGCTATCGCCTCGAGCAAGGGCGACCGGTCTTTCGGTGGAAGATGAACGGCGACGTGGTGGAAGAACGCATTCGCCCCGTAGCCGGAGCGCTGCTGGAACAACGGCGCACCATGGCCGGCGGTGTGGAAGCCGTCAACCTGATCGAAGCCGACCCGACCTTGCCTCGGTGGTACTGGTCGATGGACGACACTGTGCGTCCGACCGGACACAAACCCGAGCGTTTGCCCGCGGCGGGCTTGGTGGGGCGGGCGCTTCCCTTTCGAGAAAAGGGATGGAAGTGCGGGGCCACCGTGGCCGAAGCTGGGACCATCGATTTGTGGTGCCGGGAACTGCAAGGCACACCGGTGCTCTCTTTCGACCACCGGGACGCCGACCGCATCCAAGCGGTGGTGCTGGGCGTGGATTCGCTGGGCGTGCGAGGGGGACGTGCCCACTCGGCCACGTCTTCCCGCGAACAGAAAAAGCGTGATGGATGGACGCGGCTCACCGTGCGGTGGGACGCCAACGGCACCACGGTGGACGCAGGGGGTTGGTCGTACGCCAGTGGATCCCTGCCCAAAGGCGGCATCGTCATCGGTGGCGATGACAAGGTCGCTTTTGGCGGATGGATCGATGAAGTTCGGGTGTGGGACCGCCGCCTGAGCGACGAGGAGCTGGACGCATGATGTTGGCTGCACTGTTGTTGTCGGCAGATCCTTTTTTGATCGAACGCATCGATACCCCCGCCGGGGTGGTGGCCGAGGTGGGCGGCATTGACGTCGATGCGCAAGGAAGGGTGTGGGCCTGCTTCCACCACGGTGAAGTGTGCGTTCTGGAAGACAACGCGTGGCGCACCTTTGCCACCGGATTGCACGACCCCTTGGGACTGTTGGTGCGGGAAGATGGCTCGGTCGTGGTGATGCAGCGGCCAGAGCTCACCGAGTTGATTGACGTTGATGGCGACGGCCAAGCTGACGAGTACAACACGCTGTGCGACGACTTTGGGTTGTCCGGCAACTACCACGAATTCAACTTTGGTCCGGTGGAAGACGATGCGGGCCATTTGTATTTCGCCCTGAACACCGCCAGCAATGGCGCGGGCGTTCGTCATGAAAAACGCGGCGCCTTCACCTCGGATGGTCGCGATGGACGCATGTACGCCTCGGTGCCGTGGCGGGGGTGGGTGATGAAGTTGGCCCCGGACGGCACCCTGACCCCGTTTGCCTCGGGCTTACGCAGCCCCAATGGCTTGGGCTTTGACCACGAAGGCCGGCTGTGGACCATCGACAACCAGGGCGACTGGATTGGAACGAGTCCGCTGTACCACTTGAAACCAGAACAGCACTACGGCCACCCCGCCTCGTTGGTGTGGCAGGGTGGTTTTTAGGGCAA
>CALDQF010000453.1 GCA_937911845.1 uncultured Phycisphaera sp.
GCGTCCCGAAACGGAGATGCGGAACTTGGACAACTCTTCGGCAGGAATAGGCTTATCAAACGGGTTGGCGATTTGCACCGCTACAACCGTGGTCCGGTTGCATGCGCCATCGAGATAACGCATGCCTTCTTGGTAAAACGGGTTCAGCGGCTTGATTGAAGAGTTCTCGCCGATACCGGTCAGGAATTCGCCGTCAAGCTCACGGGTGGCGTACAAGTTGCCAATGAACGCCTCAACCAAGAAGGGTTGTCGTTCCAAGCCGAGCATGGCCAAGTTTTCATTTTCGATATTGCTCTGGGCGGTCGCTTCGTATCCCCACCGCGGCAAAGGCACGGCCCCTTCTTGTTGCGTGGCCGTACTCAAGAAATCGTCTGGGTCTTCTGGGTTGCCGGGGTCCCCAGGGAAGTCGTACTGGTCATAGAGGGGCGCGATGTCAATAAAGCGCGGGGTGACCACTTCAGGATCGGTGACGCCTGAATTTGGAACGTTGGCAAGTGTGACCCAGTCGTTGTCGCGATAAGAGAGAATATTCGCCGAAAGTCCCGCGGAAGTCATCTTCAGCCAGTGGGCATTGGCTGCGGATCGTCCGGCTGGTACTTCTGGGGGCAAAAGAGTATTGAATGGGTTCTGAACAGAACCGAAATACGTGTTGCTAAAGGTGTGGTTGGGCAAGGTACCGAAAACATCACCATCGGTCAGCGCGTGCAAAATGGAATGGGGAAGACGCTTGGCCATAGGCATCAAGCCACTGGGACCTTCGCCCGACTCGCGCTCGACCCAAAGGTCAAGGAACCAGGGATTTTCTTCTCGCAAATCAAGTCGGCTCGACTGCTGATCGAGGAAGGTTTCGGTGAAGTCGAGAATCTCATCAAGGTCTTGATTGCCACCAGGGAGCGCTTCCAGATCTTGGGCAAAAGAGAAATACGGCGCACCGTTGCGGTCAAGCCAGGTGCGCTGGGCTGTCAACCAGCCATAGTTTGGCGCCCCGTCGTCGCCCACTTGCGGGTCAACAAAGGTGGAGAGCCCTGGAATTTGCCATAGATCAAACCGGAGACTGTCGGCAGACTGTGGGATCGTGGACAACTCAGGCAATCCATCATTGTTGAGGTCGGGACGCCATCGCCACCGCAACCACGATGGAAGCAAGTCG
>CALDQF010000454.1 GCA_937911845.1 uncultured Phycisphaera sp.
CTTCCTGAGACAACGCACCGCGTCGCTATCTTGCCCGGTTCTCGATCCCAAGAGATCCGCGACAACTTGCCGCTGATGCTGGAAGTGATGGATCGGTTGCGATCGGAGATGGACGTATCGGGGGTGATCGTGGCTGCCGACTCCCGTGCGGCACAGCAGATCGAAGCGTTGAATCAGAACAGGTATTCGGTGCGCTCTGGTGACATCGACGGGGTGCTCGCTTGGTCGAGCTTTGCGTTCGCGGTTTCCGGCACCGTCACCCTGGATGTAGCCCGTCATCGGCGACCAGGTATTGGGATCTACGCGTGCGGTTTGGCGTTCCGGATGATCGCCAAGATGCTGATTCGAGGCATGGTGCTGCCGCCCAACCTGGTCCTCGGTCGGGAAGCCATGCCGGAACTCGCCCCCATTGCGATGGATCCAGAATTGGTGCTCGGTGCGGTACGGGCGCTGCTGAACAATGAACAGGCGTTGCGTGAGCAAGTGAAAGCTTGGGATGAACTCCACGAGATGTACGAAGGCCACGACCCCGGGGCCGGGGTGGCCGACTTGGTCGAAGGCGTCCTCTCGTAGATCAAGACAAACTTAGTTCGAGTCGAATTCACCTGCTCGCAGTCGCCTCTTGTAGTCGGCAAAGGCCCGCAAGGCGTAGGGGGCAAAAATCAGCATGATCGGGATGTTGCCCCAGATCATCATGCCATTGCCGAAGACCGAAAGGGTGTCGATTTCACTGACGCCGATGAACGGCATGGTGGCCAGCAGGACCAAGCCCGAATACAGCAACCGGTAGAACGGGACCAGTTTTCGGCCTCCCAGCCACACAATTCCGGATTCACCGTAGTAGCACCACGAGATGATGGTGGACAAGGCAAAGAGCCACGCGCTGAAGGTCACCAAGAGTTGGCCAACCCCGAGCCCACCAATGCCCACGCCGGCAAATGCCCGGTCAAAGGCGTGGGCGGTGAGGGCCGCGCCTTCGTAACTACCGTGCAATCCCACCTCGGCTTCTTCCGCAAACAGCGGCACCGCGGCGGCTGTGACGGGGTTGAAGCTGACGTTTGGTCCGTCATCTCCCATCCGAACCGTGCCGGACACTCGGGCCAAATCGGTCCCGGTGTTTTCGCTGGCTTCGGTTCGGATCAAGAAGAAGATTTCGTCCCCATCTCGCCAACTTTGTCCCTCTTCGAGGTTCAGAATTTCTCGCGCGGCTTCGGTGCGTTCGGGAAGGGTGTCCAGCGTGGCCACCCAAGAGTTTTCCGTCTCTGGAGCCGCGGCAAATGTAATGGCGTCCGAAGGCACGGTGGCTTCTGCGTCTCGGTTCCACGCGCCGGTGGACAGGATGACCAACGCGGTGATGGTGCACACAACCAGGGTGTCGATAAAGGGTTCCAGCCCCGCCACCACGCCTTCGCGTACGGGTTCCTTGGTTTGGACCGCCGAGTGGGCGATTGGGGCGGAGCCTTGGCCGGCTTCTGAGGAGAACAACGCCCGCTCGATGCCGCGTTGCATGGCGTATCCCAAGCTGCCACCGATGAATGCTCCGGTGGCCGCGGCTGGTTCTCCACCCAGGAATTCAGGCGCCCCGTGCTTCCAGATGAGGGCAAACATCGCGGGGATGTCGCCCAAGTACATCAGCACCACCGACAAGCCGGCGAGCAGGTAGATGCCGCACATGAAGGGCACCAGCTTGCCGGCCACTGAGCCGATTCGTTTGATGCCGCCCACCAGCACAAAGGCGGAAAGCAAGGCCAAGACAATGCCGGAGACGGGGCGGGGGATTTTGAACGCGTCGTAGGTGCTCTCGGCCACATTCCAGGCTTGGAACATGTTGCCGCCGGTGGTGGCGCTGATCAGCAGGGTGACCACAAAGATCCCGCCAAGGGCCATGCCAATTGTGCCAAAGCCCATGTTGCGTAGGCCCTTCTTGGCCACAAACATTGGGCCACCGGCTGGGTTGTCCGGATCTGAAACATCCCGAAAGAGCAGCGACTGGGTGACTTCGACATGTTTGATGGCCATGCCAACGATGCCGATGACCCACATCCAAAGCACGGCTCCGGGGCCACCGGTGTAAATCGCCATGGCGACTCCGCCAATATTGCCCAAACCAACCGTCGCCGAAAGGGCGGCCGAGAGGGCTTGGAAGTGGCTGATCGCACCTTCCCCACCTTCGGTGTCGTACTTGCCGCGCACCACATTCACGCCGTGGGTCAGGGCGAAGTATTGGGAGAATCCGCTGAAGAGCGTGAAGCTCACCCCCATCGCCAAGAGGACGTAGATCATGTATTCGTGGAAGAGGACATTGCCGATGTCCGCGATGAGGCTCATGAACGATTCGATCATGGGATGCATCATGACCGAAATCATGGTGATTCGGCAACTCCGGAAGACATCCGGCTTCTCTACACTGAATTCGTGCTTCCCTTTCGCCTTCGCTCCGATATCACCCGCCATCGCCTCGGCGATGTTGGGCTTGCGTTCGGTTTGGAATGCCACCCGGGATCGGAGTCTCTCGGTTTGCGGGCGGGCTGGTCTCGCGAGCAGGTGTCGACCCTCGACAGCGAATTTGGCATGGAGCCGCGTGATTCATGGCACATCATGGTCGATCGACATGTCTTGCCTAAATTGCTGCATCGGCTGTGGCCGCTCTTGGGCCGTTCATCCACTCCAGTCTTCCCCGTGATCGAGTTGGGGTCTCGGGATGCGTTCCGGGCGGTTGACACTTTTGTGGGGTCGGACCCTCTGCCGCTGGCTGACTTTTTAAGCACCGTCCGAAATCTCGAAACCTTGTTGTTGGAGGATGCCCATCTTGCGTTTGGTGCGTATTCCGACGAAGAGATACCGTCAGAGGTGTTCGTCGACCACTGGAAGGGTATTGCTTTGACGGTTCGGTCTTCCGATCGGGAACGGGTGGAAGCGATCTTGGAAGCCTTCAATTTGACTCAGGTGGAAGAAACCTGGTCGAAGCTTGATGACCGTCAAGCGGAGCGGCTGCTTTCTATTCGAAATATTTTCGAGCCTATTCCCAGTGGGATCTCCGACCCGGCTCTGTTGCAGCCGGATGTCGATCACTTCTTGTTGTACCTCCGGCGTTGCTGGTCTTTGGTGCCCAACCTTGAAGATTGGGAATCCAATTTGGATGAGGCTGGCCGATCGTTGGGCCGGTGTTTGTGGATGGTGCAGGGTGTTGTGCGCAATCCCCAAAGCAATCTCAGGGCACGACTGGTGGTGTGGGCCCAAGCTGCCCACCCGAAAGCCCTGAGCAAGACCTTGCTGGCTTGGGGAAAAGATCAGCCGCAGTGGGTGTGGGAAGATGAGTTGGGGACCGACCGATTGTCTTGGGAAGACGCCCCACCCGAAGTGGATGTTGCCCGCGAGGGGCTCAAAGGGGATGCGGTGCTCCACAGTTTGTTGGAAGAATTGGATCCATTGACCGCTGATCTGGTCCAACTGTTGGCCGAAGAATTTCCACCCGACGACACTCAGGGAGAGAATTTTGATGCCATCGACTGATCCCGAGTGGTACGCCAAGGGGTTGCGATTCTCTTGCACCCAGTGTGGCAACTGTTGCACAGGAGCACCGGGAATTGTGGCCTTCTCTCTGGAGGAAGGCGAAGTCATGGCCAAGCGTCTCGAGATGAGCGTGGGGAATTTCTATCGCCGCTTTGCCCGAAAGGTGAACGGTGCGTGGTCGCTGACCGAGCGAAAGACATCGCTTGGGTACGACTGTGTGTTTTTGGATCGGGAGACCAACCCGGGGGTGGCGGGCTGCCGCTTGTACGAAGATCGTCCCAAGCAATGTCGGACCTGGCCATTTTGGCCGGAGAATTTGGAATCACCCAAGGCTTGGGAAGAAGCGAAGGCGAACACGCCGTGCCCTGGGATGGGACGAGGGACCTTGGTGCCCATCGAATCGATCCGAATACAGCGCAACGATCCCGGGTGAGGAATGCTCAAGGGGATGTTTTGTCGGAACTCTTTTGGGGCGGTGTGTCGATCACACACCGAAAGCCAAGATGGTTCGTTGAAGAGTCCGGAGTGGCTGACATACGAGCCGAAGGTCGATAGCTCGAGCAGTACGAAGGGTGGCACAAAAACGAGCCGCCGCGCTGGCTACGGGTGTCGGCTGCGATGGGCATACGGGGATCTTTTGGCGTTCCCGTCGGGCGAGTTACGTGGTACGCCAACTGATCATATTGGTTGGCGCACCACTCCCATACATTCCCGGCCATGTCAAAGAGTCCGTAGCGATTGGGCGGAAACTGTGCCACGGGAGCTGTCCCTGAATATCCGTCGGCTTTGGTGTTGACCGTCGGGAAGGTGCCTTGCCATACGTTGGCATGTTTCGGTTCAATCTCATCATTGCCCCACACGTACCTGTCACCGGACTGGCCACCTCGAGCGGCCGCTTCCCACTCATTTTCGGTGGGGAGTCTTTTGCCCGCCCACTTGGCGTAGGCGGTCGCGTCGTACCACGACACGTGGACCACCGGATGGTTCATGCGATTCTCGATGGAACCCCCCGGGCCTTCTGGGTAGCGCCAACACGCCCCGGGGACCCAGCGCCACCAATCGGTGAAGGTGGCGACGGGGGTGCCTTCGGGCGGTGGTGCAAAGACCATCGAACCGGGCAACAACTGTGCTTCGGGAGGCTTGGGGGTATCCGGGGGCAACTGGGTTTTGAGAACGTCCCAGTCGAGAGGCTGCTCGGCGGTGGTGGTGTAGCCGGTGGCATTCACGAATGCGTGAAACGCTTGGTTGGTCACCTCGGTGGCGTCGATCCAAAAAGGACCCACAACGACGGAGTGCACGGGGGACTCGTCGGCCCTCGATTCCGAATTGTTGCTGCCTATGGCGACGGTATGGCGGGGAACGTGAAGTGCAGTGTGGTCCAATGGTTTGGGCTCGTCAGAACCGGGCAAACCGGACGGAGTCAGAAGGGCACATCCAAGATGCAGTGTGAAGAAGAGCATGCGGTTCTCTGAATGGGGAGTGCGTTCTTGAACTTTCGGACGCAAAATGCCCCGTTCAACGTAGGTCAATTCTTTCGGTCCTGTTTTAGCAAAAATTGGTGAACTTGTGCCATCCACGCCAACGTGATGAGCAACACAATCTGAATACACCACCGGATCACATGCCCTTGGGTGGAGAGTCTGGTTCCATTGAAGGGCAGGTCGTAGATCCACATGTTGAGGTTGGCCAACGACATGGCAATCACCAAAAAGAAGAGGAACATGGCGGACCGTTTTCTGGTGCGAGAAATCACGAGTCCTATGCCGAATAACATCTCGAAGCTGCCACTCAGCAAGTTCCAAAAGGATGGGGCGCCGAGGTACGCCGGGACAATGGCTTCGAATGGTTCGGGGTTGGTCCAGTGCAGCAGCCCAATGCGGAAGAAGGCCAATCCGAGCGCAATGGCGAGTATGTGGGACAATCCGGAAGCGAGTCGACGGGAGGGCATGCGTCTATTCTCACCGATCTAGGATGGAATTGCGGGTGATGAGGGCGACCCCTAACGTCAAAATTCCTACGCAAAGGCGAAAGAACGTAGGCTTTTGGCGTGAATGAGACACTTCTCTCAGCAGTGCCGTACTTGATGATCGGATGCGGCATCCGTCTGGGGTTCCTCAGTCGTACGTCCAGGCAGCACCCCAGCCAAGCGGAGTTGCGTTGGCTGGCGACATTGTTGTTGGTGGGCGGTTCGCTGATGTATCGGATTACCGCTGCTTAAAACGCTGCTGGTCAACGCCCTTTGGGCGGCTTTGGGTAGTCCTCGTCTTCCCTCCAGGGCGTCCAGTCGTAATCTTGGTACTTCTCTCGCCGCATGACGGTGCCGTCAGAGAAGTACAGGCGGTGGTACTTCGTGTCGGTTGAGTTCGGGGCCCAGACGATTTCGTTGGCGATGACTGTCGGCTGTTTTAGGAGAAAAATCGAGTACGCCAAGCCTCCGGTCAGTGCAACCAGAAGAGTAAGAAGTGCATTGGCTTGGATCCTTGACATAAGCGCACCGTATCCGAAGATTTGTATCTCACGGTGCGGATTTTCATTGTGTCGATCTCACAAGTGGCTGAAGGTTGGTTCAAAGCAATTGGCGAGGACCGCGGCTTGTAGTATTCGTTTATGTGCTTGCTGCGAAAATGGTTGTTCATGAACATTGCGGTTCTTTTTTATCTGGTGCCATTCTTTGTCTTGATGGTCTTGAGCAAAGGCGGTGATGGCATTGAATCATTTGTTGCTTCTGAGTTTGGAGTTGGAACTGGTCCAGCTCATTTCATAGCGTCTCTCCTTCTGATGCAGCCCACCATTGCGTTGCTTCTGAGTCGAAAGGCACTCGCAAAGATTTGGATCCCACTCGACCTGACGCGGCTCTAAGCGGATGTCACCGGAAGCGTCTATTCGATTTTCACTTGGCATGAATCTATGAAATTGGTTCTGATCACTGCCGGAATGAGTTTTGTGCTCGCACTTGGTATTGGCGTTGTGCTGAAGCCCTGGGTTGACAAGTTTACGGGCAAGATTTTTCGAAAACCCAAAGGCTGATCATGCACATCAGTTGATGCGTTGAGATTTTCTTTTAAGCCTCATCCATTCGGCAAGCCAAGCCCGCATTGAAGCTGAACCGTGTCTGGGCAGGTTGCTTGGTCACCCCATTGGTTCAGGACGGCCAGCAGATCGGTATGTCAAATGGTCTTACGAAGTGAGGTGCGCCTCTACGTACAATCTGGTCATGAGAATTTCTCTTTTGACCGGTCTACTCGCCATGCTCTCATCTTGTAGTTCGTCTGCAATGACAGCGTTCCCGTCAACCAAGGCGGATTCATTCATTTCCAAGACAGAGTCTGACTTGCTTGCTGAGTATGGAGTTCCCAAAGAAACCTACACGACAACTGACGGCACCCGGTTTCTTAGATTCCAGAGGCAATCGATCAGCTGGGATGGCTGGGATGTTGTGAACTTTGAGGTTGATCCGGATGGGATAGTCAAAAGTTGGTCGAGAAGCCCTTGGGCCGGTGACCAATAAACGTCACATCGCCAATCGGGCTGAGAGGATTCGAACCTCCGACCTCTTGACCCCCAG
>CALDQF010000455.1 GCA_937911845.1 uncultured Phycisphaera sp.
CCCAGTCAATACGGAACCCACCAGTCCCCCCACGCCGTGACAGGCGAAGACATCGAGACTGTCATCGATACCCGATTTGGCAAACAGGCTGATGGCGCAGAACGCGGCGGCTGATCCCAAGACACCCATCGCAATGGCACCCATTGGCGAGACGTAGCCGGCGGCCGGGGTGATCGTGACCAATCCCACCACCGCACCGATCATGGCGCCAACCGCAGATGGACGCCGGCGTTGACGCCACTCCAAGGTGGTCCAAGCCATCATGGCCGCTGCCGCAGCAAGCGTGGTCGTCATGACCGCCATGGCAGCGGTCTCGTTGGCAGCCAATGCCGATCCGCCATTGAATCCAAACCAGCCAAACCACAGCAATCCCCCGCCCAGCAGAACAAACGGCACATTGTGGGGACGAGCTTCCGCTTCTTGGGTACTTCGACGTCCCAACATGATCGCACACACCACGGCCGAGACGCCCGCACTGATGTGCACCACGGTGCCACCCGCGAAGTCAAGCACACCCCACGTGCCAATCCAGCCTCCGCCCCACACCCAGTGGCAAAGTGGGGCGTAACACACGATGGACCACAGCATGATGAAGAGGACATACGCGCTGAATCGCATCCGTTCCACCACCGCGCCCGAGATCAGAGCTGGAGTAATGATGGCAAAGGTCATTTGGAACATCGCGAACAAGATGGCCGGAATGGCCAAACCGTCTTCGATGCCTTCCACACCGCGAAGCCCAACATGCTCAAACGAACCAAACCACGCGCCTCCATCACCAAACGCAATCGAATAGCCGAGAGCCACCCAACACAACGCCCCGATGCCCATGGCGATCACACTCATCATCATGGTGTTCAAAACACTCTGGCCCCGAACCAAGCCTCCATAGAAGAAGCCCAAGCCTGGTGTCATCAACAACACCAAAGCTGAAGAGGTCAAAATCCATGCTGTGTCCGCTGCAGAAATTGAGGTCATGCAGGAATCATGAAAGCCGGGTCGACCATTTTCAACACCTCCCTTGTGCTATT
>CALDQF010000456.1 GCA_937911845.1 uncultured Phycisphaera sp.
GTGGGTGGGCAATTTATCCCGGTGGAGACGCCGATCCGAGTGCCAGTGTGAAGGCTTATCTAGCCTTAAAATTGTCTGGTTACGACGCCGATTCTGAGCCCATGAAGCGGGCCCGGATCGCAATTGCAAAAGTCGGTGGGCCGTGGGCTGTCAATAGTTTCACTCGTTTCTATCTTGCGCTCCTTGGACAAATTTCATACTCAGACTGTCCGGCTGTTCCTCCCGAGATGATTCTCCTGCCGGATTGGTTTCCTGTAAGTCTTCATCGGGTTTCAGCTTGGTCACGAACAATGATTGTGCCTCTTTCATTAATATGGGCCTTCAAGCCAGTACGAACGTTACCGCAAGATAGAGGCATTCAAGAGCTTTTTGCAGATTGTTCCTTTGGCGCAAGAAATTATCTAGTTGGTGGGAATGACGCTTGGTCGCGATTCTTCCGGATTGTTGACTCTGTGATTAAGTCCATCGATTGCTTTGGATTCCGGCCACTTCGGCGACGAGCAGTCATGGCGTGTCGACAATGGATGCTTGAGCGTTTTCGAGGCAGTGATGGTCTGGGTGCCATTTTCCCCCCTATTGTCTGGAGTATTGTAGCGCTCCGCGCAATGGGTTGCTCCGAAGATTCGGCCGAAGTATCTGAGTGCTGGAAGCAACTAGAAGGTCTCCTTGAGCGTCCCGATGAGCAAACGATTCGGGTTGAGCCGTGTCGGTCACCTGTTTGGGATACGGCGATTGCGTTACGGGGACTCGCTGAACTTACCTCGCCGTTGAGCAATGTTTCCAGCAGTATGAGTACCGCTGTTGACTGGTTGCTTGACCGAGAAGTTCGTTTCGCGGGTGATTGGTCTCGCCGAGTTCAGGCTGCGCCATCTGGTTGGTGCTTTGAGTATGCCAACCAGTATTACCCAGATGTCGATGATACGGCAATGGTTCTCATTGCATTTTCATCATGGATGAAGCAACAGAATCTATTGCATCAAGACAACGCAGGTCGACGTCTGAGTTGTGTTAAAAAAGCAACTCGTCGCGGCATCGAGTGGCTGACTGCAATGCAGAATAGTGATGGAGGCTGGGGCGCCTTCGACCGAAATAATAATCATGAACTACTCTGCAAGGTTCCCTTTGCCGATCACAATGCGATGATTGATCCAAGCTCACCAGACCTTGCGGGCCGCGTGCTTGAAGCATTTGGCAGTCTTGGCCATGGAATGGGAGAACCAGTCGTCGATCGGGCAATTCAATACCTGCGCTCGACTCAGGACTCCGACTGAAGTTGGTTCGGCCGTTGGGGTGTCAACTATATATACGGGACGTGGCAGGCTATCGAAGGTCTTCGAGCGGTGGGCGTGTCCCAGAACGACCCCCTTGTTGCGAAAGGCGTCAAATGGCTCAAGTCAAAGCAGCAGGCAAATGGTGCGTGGGGTGAAAGCCCAGCCAGCTATGCTGATCCGTCTTTGAAAGGTGTTGGAGAGC
>CALDQF010000457.1 GCA_937911845.1 uncultured Phycisphaera sp.
CCGTGGCTTCAGATGTTTCGGGTGACCAAGGTTTCTTGACCCCAACCAACGACCGTGATGTGGTCTTGGCCGACCTCAATGGTGATGGTTGGTTGGATATGGCCACCGCGCCGACGCTGACAGACAACAGCCAAAAGCATCTTTCCCACCCCAGGATCTACATCAACTTGGGCGAATCTGGTGGTGTTTGGCAAGGCTTCCGCTTTGAAGATGCTCGGGTCCCCGAAATGCACCCCACGGCCGGCCCCCGATTCTGCTCGGTTGCTGCCGGCGACATCGACGGTGACGGTGATTTGGACCTCTACTTCGGTGATTACGACTCCGGCGGATCCCAAATCTTCGACTACAACAACCGCTTGTTGATCAACAACGGGTCCGGTTTCTTCACCGACGAAACCAACACTCGCCTCACCGGAGAGATGAGCCTTTCGGCCTTTGGTGCCGCAAGTGCCATCGCCGACATGAATGGCGATGGCGTCATGGACGTGGTGAAGCAAACTTCGTTGAATGCCCCGCAGCATGTCGCGGTGACGTACAACAACCCTTCCAATGAAGGCATCTTTAATCGTTACGACATTGTGAACCAAGCCGCCCCATACTTTGTCTCGGTGGACGACCTTAATGGTGACGGTCGTCTCGACATGGTGGTGGTTGATGACAACGTCGATACCTATTTGCTGAACCAAGGGAACGACGCCCAAGGCCAAGCGGCCTTTACCTCGTACAACTTCCAAAACTCCGCCGGATTTGGTGGAAACTCTTGGTCTGACGACCTCAACAACGACGGCTTCCCCGATGTGATCATCACCGATGTTGATGTGGACATCGCGGGATGCGATCGTCGAACTTTGATCTACCGGAACTTGGGCAACACACCAAACGTGTCGTTCCAGGAGCAGGGCTTCCCCATCCCTGAAGCCAATTTGTTCGGCGTGCACGACATGGCAGTCTTTGATCTCAATGGCGACGGCTGGCTCGACATCGTTTCAGGCCGCTGCAATGGCACCGAAGTCTGGGTGAACCAGCCGCCAATCGGCGTCAGCTTCGGTTACCCCGGCGGGGTTCCACAATTCTTGCCCGCGGGAACAGAAAGCACTCTTTCGGTTCAGTTGACCGAGATCGGCGGTTCAATTGTTGATCCATCAAGTGTCAAGATGTTCGTCTCCGTGGACGGTGCCCCTGCAGTGGAGCAAACGCTTTCCAGCACCGGTGTACTTTCCTTTGAAGGCACTTTGCCCGCAGTAGACTGTCCTACTCCGGTTTCGTTCTACGTGGAGGCCAGCTTGACGAGTGGTGCGATGTACCGCGATCCGCCGGCAGCGCCTGCGGTCGAATTCGATCTGCTGGCGGCCGAAGGGGTTGAGACCTCCTACCTCAATTCCATGGAACAAGGTGAAGATGGCTGGACTACCGCTTCGGAAGTTGGCACCACAGCTGGCTTCTGGGAATTGGCCGACCCCAACGGAACCTTGTCGGGTGGCGCCATTGCCAACCCCGAAGATGATGCTTCTGCGGGTGCGGAAAACATCAACTGCTGGATGACCCAGAACGGTGACGCTGGTGGTACGGCTGGCTCAGCCGACCTCGATGGTGGTCCAGTGACGTTGTATTCCTCGGTTCTGGATCTCGAAGGGTCCGACGGCACCGTGTCTTTCGCTCGCTGGTTCTATTGCTCAGACGAAGGAACGGTAGAAGAAGATTTCCTCCGAACCTTGGTCTCTAGCGACAACGGTGCCACCTTCACTGAAGTGACCACGTTGGCCACCACTGGTACCAACTCGGGGTGGGAAACCGTCTCGTTCCGGGTGGGTGATTGGGTTGAACCATCGGCGGAGGTCATTGTGGCCTTCCAAGCTGCTGACGCCCCCAACAACTCCATTACGGAAGCAGGTATCGATGATTTCAGTGTTGAAGAAGTCATTTGCGGCGTTGATTGCCCAACCGATGTGAACAGCGATGGCATGACTGACTTCGGCGACATCTTGGCGGTCCTCTCCGATTGGGGCGGGGTCGACGCGGACATCGATGGAGATGGAGCCACAGGATTCAGTGATCTGGTGATGTTGCTTTCCGCTTTCGGTCCCTGCTGATCTGATTGAATCTATGAACTTCGCACGTGCCGGGTCGACCTTTGGTCGGCCCGGTGCTCGTTTTATCCACTTTCGGCGGGCGGATGCTTCGGGATCTATCCTTGTGGGTCATGTCGCTCCGTTACCACGCAGCTTGCTGTCAAACCGCGTTTCCGTGCCCCACGAAACGTTCGGAAATCCCTGGTCGCATCGACCACATGGTGCAGATGATGCATCACGCGGTGGGGGGGTACGAGCCTTTCTTTGATGTGCGGTTGCTGGTTTTTCCTGAGTTTGCTCATGCCGCTCCGACGATGTCTTTGGTCGACCTCCGGGAACAGTTGGCGGTGGAACTTCCGGGGGAGTCGTTGACGCCGTACATCAAAGCTTGCCGGGAATTGGGATGCTTTGTCTGGACTGGGACGTTTTTAGAG
>CALDQF010000458.1 GCA_937911845.1 uncultured Phycisphaera sp.
GGATCGGCGGGGCGGTTGACCAGTCGTTTGCTCTCGATGGTGCCGTTATTGAAATCGAGCCGCCGGAACGTCTGTCGAGCAGCTCCAGACAGGCCCCAAGCCGTGGGCGACAACTCGACTCATCGATCAGCCCAGACAACGCATGGAAAGCCGTTTCTCGCAACGGAAACATCCTCCTTGAAGGAGTGGATACAGAACGATGGCAAGTGGTGACAGTTGAAGGGACCAACGTCCTGAAGTATGGAACGGCCTCGTGGGTGTACGGCGAAGAACTTGATGTCCAAGAAGCGATGTGGTGGCGTGGAGACAGCCAAGGTTTGGTGTACTACCGCTTCGACGAATCAAACGTCCCGCAGTACCCGCTGACGTTGGACATGACATCGACCCGGCCCACGCTGTCTACCGAGGCCTATCCGAAGCCCGGCGATCCCAACCCCCTGGCCGACCTTGAGTATTTTGATCTTGAGACCGGTGAGCGATGGCTGCTTCCCACCCAGCCGGATAATGCTGACGGTGATCCGTGGTACATCTTTGGAGTAACCCCGCATCGCGATCACGAATTGCTGTTCCACCGCACAGATCGTCGTCAGCAGACTTGGGAGCTGGTGTGGGTAGATCTGTCCTCCCGCACTTCGAGAGTTGTCCTGTCCGAATTCCAGTCGTGTTGGCACGAGAACAATCCGAAGCGTCGATTCTTGTCTGATGGCACAACTTTCCTTCACCAATCCCAGCAATCAGGCTGGTTGGGGTGGCAGTTGTGCTCATTGGATCCGCACATAGACCCAATTGTCCTCACCCCTCCAGGGCTTGTCGCAGGTGAGATTGTCCATCTCGATGAATCTTCACACCGCATGCGATTTCTTGGATCCAATCAGCCGAAATTCCCACTGCACCAGCAGATGTTTGAAGTTCAACTGGACGGTTCGGGGCTGACCTGCTTGACTCCAGAGCCTGGCCACCATGTCATCTCACACGCGCCGATGGGCGGTGCTTTTGTCGCAACCCATCAATCTGTTCAGACGCCTCCGGAGATCCGCCTTCATTCTTCGCACAGTGCCGTCCATGTGCTGCACCCGCGATCCTGTTTTGACGAGAGTTCCCGTCAGGCCCGCGCTGAATTGGTGTCAACCATGGTTGGGGATGATGAAATCTTTGGTGTTCTGCATCTGCCGGTCGGTCAAGGTGCAGGACCATTCCCTCTCTTGGTTGATGTGTATGGCGGCCCCCATAGCCAAGGATTTGATCCAGAGTTCAATCCCGTTCGCGCTGAAAATCTTTTGGGCATCGCAACCTTAAAAATTGCCAGCCGTGGGACCGCCGGCCAATCCAAGACGTTTCAAAACGACGTTTACGGGAAGCTTGGACAAGTCGACCTTGGCGACCAAGCTGCGCTCACAGCCGC
>CALDQF010000459.1 GCA_937911845.1 uncultured Phycisphaera sp.
CCCCCACGTGCGACCAGTCGAACTGATCGAAGCCATCTCGCGAGACGGGATCGACGTTCGACTTGATGGGGAATTAATTGATACCGAAGGTGAACCCATCGCGCACCGGCCCGGCGAGGATCGTCCAGATATCTTGGTGTTACTCCGTCAGGAAGACCTCCAACTCACCTCAATGATCCGACTGAGCCCATGGTCCATCGCGCCCAGCCGAGACGGAAGAGCCGAAGCCATGGACGAAATCGATCTAGACGGCCTCGGAAGAAGTGAGGTGGACTGGTGAAGCGGACTGGCGTTGCCTTGGTGGAAGTGATTGTTGCAGGACTGATCCTGGCCGCCGGCCTTGGTTCAATTTTCAGTCTTACTGGCGCCTCCATGGGAACCCAGACTGAAGGCGCGAACCGAATTGTGGCGGCTTGGTTGGCTGACGGTTTGTTGGGCACAGTGATGACCGAAGGGCCGGCACAGTACGCCCGGAGGAATGCCGATGAAGGCGTGTTCGATTCTCCATTCAGTGCCTACGAATACGAAATCAGAATTCTGGATCAAGGCGAGCGAGATCCTTTCCAAGTGACCGCCACCGTACGCTGGGGACCTGGACCAACGGATCTCGTTCGTGTCCAAACCTTGGTGGCATCCAGACGTGAGCCTCTTTGGCTCGAAACTTACATCGACTTTTGGGATGAACTTGAAGAACCGCGCGAGCCCTTTCTCGAAGTCGATCGAGAAGACCGCTGGTACGGATCCGAAGAAGACGAAGCCTCGGCCACGGGCGAGACAGGAACCACCTCGGGAGGTGGAGGATGAGACGGGCCTTCACTCTGATCGAACTGATCATTGCTGGCACCATTGCCGCCATGATTGCCGGCACACTGGCAGCCAGTTTCTCCAACCTTGGAACGGCACGTGAATCTGCACGACGCCGACTTGATGCCGCGGTTCGTGCCGATGCCGCCTTGGAAGCCATGCGACGAGAAATCGTTTCGGTGGTCCGGTCCGATGACCTGTTTTACACCTACTTCTTCATCGAAGACGATGGCGGTGAAAATGCCGATTTTGATGAGTTGATTTTGTTCAACACCCGGTTGCGTTCGGTGCGAAACACGGCGAACTACGCCGGCGATGGCCAAGAGTACGAAACCGCATTCCGAATTGAACAAATGGGGAGTGATCTCCCCACCCTGTGGCGCCGTCGTGACACCATGCCCGATGAATTTTGGCGTGGTGGAGGCCAAGCTCGGCCGGTGGCCGAAGGCATCGTGAGCCTTTCGATACGCGCTTGGGATGGTGATGAATGGCTCAGCGGCTGGGATTCGGACCAACAAGGCCTTCCCATGGGCGTGGAAATTTTGCTTACGGCCACGGGTGCTAAACCTGGCGAAGACCCATGGAATGCTCCGCTGGTCGATCTCCGAACGGTTGTTCCCATCGACCGAGTGGCTCCCCCAAAAGACCACTTCGAAGAAATCGAGGTCCTGCTTGCTGAAGAGCTGGCCGAAGAACAGGGTGGTTCTGGAACAGGTGAAGGATCAACGGGGGAAACCGGTAACGGCGGAATCCAATCTGG
>CALDQF010000460.1 GCA_937911845.1 uncultured Phycisphaera sp.
GATTCCATCACCGTGGCGCCAATCCAAACGTTGACCGACCGTGAATATCAGCGCATGCGGGATGCCGCATTCGCCATCTTGCGTGAAGTGGGCGTGGACACCGGCGGGGCGAATGTGCAGTTCTGCGTGAACCCAGAAACCGCTGAGATGCTGGTGGTTGAAATGAATCCGCGGGTCAGCCGTTCGTCGGCGCTGGCGTCCAAAGCCACCGGATTCCCCATCGCCAAAATCGCAGCCAAACTCGCAGTGGGTTACACGCTTGATGAATTGCGCAACGACGTGACCGGGACCACCACCGCGTGTTGGGAACCTTCGATTGATTATTGCGTGGTCAAGATGCCGCGATGGACTTTCGAGAAGTTCCCCGAGGCCGATGAAACGCTGACCACCCAAATGAAGAGTGTTGGCGAAGCCATGAGCATTGGCCGAACTTTCCGAGAGGCTTTCCAGAAAGCCATTCGGTCCATGGAAGTGAAGCGTCATGGCTTTGGTTTGGACCCTCTGGATCCGTGGCTTGCGCACCAGCGCGGTGATGCTTCGGCCGAGTGGCCAGTTCCTGAGGACAAATTGGCTCGCAAGCTGTCCGTGCCCTCGCAAGGCCGGCCTTGGTTTGTTCGCGCTGCCTTTCGGTCGGGTTGGACCATCGACCGGATCCATGATCTCACCGGAATCGATCGGTGGTTCTTGGCCCAGTTTGCCTCTTTGGTCGATTTTGAAGACCAACTCCTCGCTTGTGGCTCACTTGACGCCGTCCCGGCGGAGTTGTGGCATGAAGCCAAAGCCCTGGGCTATTCGGATGCCCAATTTGCCTGGGCCCTTTTGGAATCAGTTTCGCCCGAAGCCATTTTACAGGTCCGAGATCGACGGAAATCGCTCGGGATCGTTCCGGTCTACAAGTTGGTGGACACGTGCGCGGCTGAGTTTGAAGCGGCCACACCGTATTACTACTCAACATATGAGTCACCGACCGAAACCGTCGAAGGGGGTTTGGGTGCTCCCGAGTGTGAAGCGCGGGTCACGGACCGCGAAAAAGTCGTCATTTTGGGCGGGGGGCCAAACCGCATCGGTCAAGGCATTGAATTTGATTACTGCTGCGTTCAGGCCTCGTTTGCCGCCGGTGACGTTGGCCTCGAGTCGGTGATGATCAATTCCAACCCAGAGACGGTCTCCACCGACTTCGACACCTCAGATTTGTTGTTCTTTGAGCCACTGACCCTTGAGGACACCCTCAATGCCATCGAACGCCTCAACGGTGGGGGCTTGGAGCGACCCGACCGCTCTGGCGGGGTGGTTGGCGTGGTGGTGCAATTTGGGGGACAAACACCCCTGAACTTGGCCCGAGGCTTGGTCACGGCTGGAGTCCCCCTGTTGGGTACCGGTTTGGATTCAATTGATTTGGCCGAAGATCGCGACCGCTTTGCGGGCGTCCTTCGCGAATTGGATTTGCGGCAACCTGAAAACGGCATCGCGCACACTTTGGATGAAGCGGTCGAAATCGCTGGACGCATCGGGTACCCGGTGCTGGTCCGTCCCTCGTATGTCTTGGGCGGCCGCGGTATGGAGCTGTGCTACGACGAAGCCGCGCTTCGGGTTTACATCCGGCAAAGTTTGGAAGCATCGGATCTTCAGAATGCCCCCGTCCCGATCGACCGGTTCCTAGCGGAGGCCACCGAGGTTGATGTGGATGTGGTGGCCGATTTTGACCCAAACGCCGAACCGAAGCCCAACCTGCAGACCGCTGAAGGACAGGCCCGAGCAGTGGTGGCTGGCGTCATGGAGCATGTGGAAGAAGCAGGGATTCACTCTGGCGACTCCTCATGTTTCTTGCCCCCGGTCTCACTGCCAGAACCAGTGGTGGAACGAATTCGTGAAGCGGCTCGAGCTTTGGCCGGGAGGCTGCGCGTTCGGGGGCTGATGAATGTTCAGTTCGCGGTCAAGGATGGCGAAATCTTTGTGATCGAAGTGAACCCGCGAGCATCACGCACCGTGCCCTTCGTCGCCAAAGCCAAAGGCGAGCGTTACGCACGAATGGCCGCTCGCATCATGTTTGGCGAAAGCCTCGATGCCATTGGTTTGGAAGAGAAAAACATCGTGGGCCATCATTTTGCGGTGAAAGCACCAGTGTTCCCATTTGACCGCTTCCCCGGTGTCGATGTGATCTTGGGCCCAGAGATGCGATCCACTGGCGAAGTGATGGGGCTGCATCGCGCGGCACCGATTGCCTTTGCCAAAGCTTTGATGTCCGCAGGCTTGGAACTTCCGATCGAAGGCACCGTTTTTCTTTCGGTTCGATCCAGCGACAAGGATCGGGTGGTGGGTATCGCTCGCGATCTTCGTTCCATGGGCTTCCGAGTTGTGGCGACCGACGGCACTGCCGATCGGCTGGCGGAGTTCGGTGTGCAGGTCGAGACCATTGCCAAAATTTCCGAAGGTCGTCGCCCCAACGTTCTGGACATGATTCAGAATGGTGAGGTGGCGTTGATCATCAATACGCCAACCCGAAAGGGTGGAGACACCGATGAGGGCCGCATTCGTGCTGCGGCGGTAACTTCACGCACGCCACTCATTGGCACGTTGACCGGTGCCCAAGCCGCGGTGCAGGCCATTGCGGCTTTGCGTGCAGGAACTTGGACGGTACATGCCCTTCAAGATCACTTCCCATCGGGAACAGAATCAGTACTTTCTAGTCCTTCATAAACGAAGTTTGACAGAATCAGTACTTTCTAGTCCTTCATACTAGTCCTTCATAAACGAAGTTTGGTTGCGGCAAGGCTTTGGACCTAGAATGGATATGCGATGACGCAAATTCTTCCCTTTACGCCTCCCGATTGGCTTACCCCGCAGCTGTTTGTTTCTGCGCATGTGATTCTCATAGTGTTGCATGTTGCATTAGGGGCCGCGGCTTACGGTATTTGGTTGGAGCGTAAGGTGTCCGCTTGGGTTCAAGACCGTGTCGGACCCAATCGTGTTGGTCCCGCTGGTTTATTGCAACCTCTTGCGGATGGTCTGAAGCTCATTTCCAAAGAAGAATTTCGTCCTCGTGGTGTCGATATTGTCTTGTTTTCTATTGCTCCGTTCCTCTCGGTGATTCCCGCAATGGTTGGGATCGCGGCCATTCCTTGGTCTGGTGGAATTGATGTTTCGGTATTTGGCTTGCAGGATCTCGATGAGGTCGTTCGACTCCAAGGCGCTGACTTGAATTTGGGCATTGTCTTTCTGCTCGCCTCGGCGTCCCTTGGTGTCTACGGGGTGACTTTGGGGGGCTGGGCTTCCAACAGCAAGTACTCCTTCCTTGGAGGATTGCGTGCGGGGGCCCAGATGATTTCTTATGAAATCCCTATGGGCCTTTGCCTTTTGTGCGTTGTTCTGGCGGCAGGAACTTTACGAATGGATGAAGTGATCCGGCAGCAAACGGATCACGGATGGTTCCTCCTGCACATGCCCTTGCCGGCCATAATTTTCTACATTTGCATGCTCGCCGAGGCGAACCGGGCCCCGTTTGACTTGGCAGAAGCGGAAAGCGAACTGGTTGGTGGTTGGCACACCGAGTACTCCTCTATGAAGTGGGCCTCATTTTTCTTGGCCGAGTACATCCATGTCTTTGTGGGCTCCGCATTCTTTGCGGTGATTTTCATGGGGGGGTGGTCGATCAATCCATTGCCACTTGGTCCAGATTTGCCGGACGTGAATCCCGCCAACTGGGGAATCGCGGGGGCGATTGTGCTGCCCTTGGTTCAATTTGGAGTATTGATGAGCAAGGTTTTGCTGATGATCGTGTTTACCATCGTTATTCGATGGACATTGCCTCGATTCCGCTTTGATCAACTGATGCGTTTGGCCTGGGAGGGTCTCATCCCCGCCAGTTTGGTGTGCCTGTTGGTCACAAGTTCCATAGTGTACTTCGGCATGCAAGAGTACATGTTCATTGGAGGAGCGATCTCCATCATTCTGGTGCTGGTCGGTCGTCAATTCTTGCCCAAAGACGAAACCAATCAACGTATTGGGATGATTGGAAGTCGCTTTTCTCCCGTGTCTGCTTGAATACGAAAGATTGAAAATCACTTGCGTGTTCTGCATTCTTTGCTTTAGAATTAAATCTCACCAATTTTGCCTTCGCACAAGCGCCGTCCGACACTCCGACTCGGGCGGCGCTTTTTTTGATCTTCGGGCAAAAGTGATTCTTTTTCTGACGTGATGTGTCAGTACAAATCAAGAAAACAATCTTTGTTTCAAGCACTTCCTGTTGTCAGCGATACAGTGCAAACGTGCGTACGCGAGACGTGATCGACGGATTGTCTGGAG